>NYWC01000109.1 GCA_002684935.1 Gammaproteobacteria bacterium | reverse complement strand
CATAAACTATTTTAGTAGCTGCCAACTGACGTCTTGTCATGGGTATAAACGTACTCGACTGGCCCAAAGCAACTCACCACCCTTGGTTTTTCGCCACTCAATTGATCGCGATCCGGTCTGTTCATGAGACACCACTGTCGCGTGATTAATTATTGATCTGTCAAATCTGAATAAATCCAAAAAAAAAGAAATATAAAGGACACCCATATAAAATTTAGATGGATGTCTTTTAAGTTGAAATTTAAGTGGGGAGATAAATTGCGGAAATTCAATCGCTTATTGGTTGGTGGGCTTGGTTTTGACAGGTGTGTCAGTGCATTTATTGCGTATCGTATACTACATATGGTTTGACTTTAACTGCACTAGCCTATATGTTGCGTTGCATATCGGAGAGGCAAAATTTTAGTTGTCTTGTCGGAATTTACCGAGCCGATTCACGCACAGATAGAACTGATTGAGTTTCATGCACAGCGACAAATAAGAATAAACGAAGTTTCCAATTTTATGTTTGGAACACTCATTGCCAGGAGCTGGAGTCTGGATAGCATGTCAAAACCTGCTGAAGTTATTATCGAAACGTCTGCAACTGATTTACTGCCTGATGAAGGTGTAGATGGCGATAAGCTTTTTATGCGCCAACTTAAAGAAGAAGAAATTCGCTCCAAGTTGGATGCTTTCGCCAAAGAGCTTGCACAAGTAAAGTCAGATCGAGACGAGCACTAGTTACTCGAACGGTTTGCAAATTGACGATTCGCGTAGACAGCTCGCGAGTGTCGCCGCCTCCCGCCGCTAATTCTACTTCCCCATGAGTTGATCGTTCTTTCTGTGTCATCAACATGTCTGTAGACTACCGACCTCTATTACTTGGCTTCGCTGGAGAAAAATTCCGATGAAACAGTTATGCGCAGCACTNNCTCTTGCCTTGATCNCGTTCGCCNTGGTTGGCTGTGCCTCAGACTCTGNATACACACCCTTGCTGCGCGCTGAGCCGGAAATTGGGGCAACTCTCAANAGAGCNCCTCGCACCTTACGCCTGTTCTATGCTGCGCTGCCAGATGTGGAGCGCAGCAGCCTGCGCCTGGTCGGTCCCAATGGGGAACATCAGTTGCGCGGACTGCACACCATGGCGGCAGATGACTTGATGATAGAAATCATGGATCCGGTTACACCAGGGGAGTACGTGGTTGAGTGGAGTACAGCAGTAGGGGATGATCCGACGGTATATTCCGGTTCATTCAATTTCCACTACCGGGCCAGCCAGTAGATTTCCCTATCGTCTAATCAATTCGATATCTCGCCCGCCACNGGCTGATTGGCTAACATCTGCTCTTCGAACCTTTTCCCTGACACATCTAGCACAGTGCCTGTCAGTATTGGCACTTTAAGTGCCAGGGCAACCTCGACACACTCAAAACCACCCTGCGTCAGGGCCGCTTTGGTATCATGTCAGCGTTTGACGCGCGCCTCGATGATTTCCAAATCAAGCTGCTGGTGGCTCTGCCGGCGCGCTAGTCTACGAGCGCTAGCGAGTGCATATGTCTTGCTAGTGCAGCACCACTGAGAAACGCATCTTCAGCGCGGTTGCCGGCGCACCAGTCTCCAATAGCTGCGAGCTGGGCGCTTTCATCGATCAGAAAATCTTCACCCACCTCAGTTTCCACTTTGGCATAGCGCCAGCGATGCAGTCCGATGTCCTCTATATCGCTTGTCTGTAGTGGCACTAATTCCATCAGGGCAGTTAAAAGCGTTGCCTTAATGTCTTCCTCAGCATCTTCGATGTGATCCTTGGCCCAGTCATTGCTGCTGTGAATCAGCAGAGCCGGAGCAGCTTTGCGGCCAGGTCTGGAACAGCTGTTGGCGATCCAGGCCACTGGGCTCTCTCGGACGACCGCTGCGTCAAAGTTGAACTCCGGCGCAGCTTTAAGTTTTAGCATCAGCGAGAAACAGGGCGACATGACCGCGCTCTCGATTTGCGCCTGATGAGCAAACTGGCTTTTAAAGAGTGTATTCGCTTGGGGAGCCGGCATTGCCGCCACCACCCAGTCAAAGTTACCCAGGGCTGCTCCGGCTTCAGTAGACAGCTGCCAGCCATTACCCGATCTTGAAATTTCTTCTACTCGCGTCTCGAGCTGAACATCAAAGTTCTGTGCCATGCGTTTTGGCAGGGATGTCATGGTGGGGCAGCCAACGTAATGAGGCTCGAACCATTCGCGCTTGAAGGGCTTCTCCCCATTAGAGAGGGTAATCAATTTAGGCGACCAGATACTCACGTCACCAGAGAAGTCCACATCGTCGATCAGCGTCTGCAAAATATCTGAACGACAAGTAAAAAATTGTGCGCCGTGGTCAAACTGAGTGTCACCGGTGCGACGTGTGGCCAGGCGACCCCCAACCCCGCGCGATTTCTCGAACAGGGTAATGTCTGCTTTGTGATGCAGAAAATGTGCAAAACTGAGCCCGGCCAGGCCGGCGCCAACGACTGCTATTCGCATAAAATTTAACTAGTAGCCTTGCTGGAGTTGTTTCGAGTTTGGACAATTAGGAATTGAATTCTTGCCGAAGATGTAAACGTTGCCAGCCCTGACTTGGATTGGCAAACCCAGTATTAAAGGCTGAAATTCACTTCAGTCAAACGCTTCAGTCCTTCCGGTAGCTGTACTTCAGGCACAGTGAACGCCCGCACTTCGCTGTTGGGGCGGCTTATGCCAACCACCACCCGCTCTTCACTCTTGTCCCAGGCAAACGCCTGCCCCTCCACATCGATCGCGATGGTGGCGACATGCTCAAGTTTTGGCCCCATGGCTGGTGCTGCCAACACATACATTTCCGGCCGGTCGTGACCGGTGAGGTACAGCAAGCCGTCGGGCCCGATGGCGCCTCCAGAGGCGGCGTAGGGTTGCATACGAGCAATGACAGACTCCGGGATCATCCAACCGCCGAGACGGCGCCACGCATTGTCGTAGCGACTGATCGTGGCGAAGCGGTGGTCCTTGTAGCTTAGGCCGCCGTCCGCGTCGTAGTGGGCGAAACCGGCTAGCCAGCCATCGTCGAGACGGTCAAACCAAGTCAGGGAACCTTCATCCAGAATGCCGAGGCTCAAGGATTGGCGGTGCTTGAGCGTCCCGGTATCGAATACTTCAATAGAGCTGGCCATGGGGACTTCTGGAAAGTTGGAGTTGGCGCAGTAGAGTTTCCTGTTCTCCGCAAAGCAGCTGTTCAGGTGGCGGATCGGTCCACCGCGACTACCTTGCCAGCGCTGAATCAGTTTACCGCTGGTCTTGTCGTATTGGCCGATGATGAAATTGACGATGGCGTAGATATGATCAGCATCCGCGGCCGCGCCCTGGCGCGCCTCCTGGGCGTGATATCTGCCTACTTCTGTGGCCTCAAGTTGCTCGATCAAGAGGGGCTGATAATCCTCGATGTCGCGCTGTTGAGCCCAGGCCGGAACCAACAGCAGGCACACATAAATCGCCGAGGAAAAGCGTGTAGCTTTCATCGCAGACCCTCAATTTTAACTAACTAGTTTGCATCCAAGTATGGCAGGGAAATTTGACCAATTGTGGAAAATTCCACCGAAAGTTGACAGAAATAGCATCGCTGGGTAAAGTTTCGCCCCTTATTTGCGCTGCCGCCAGGCTGAGCAACCCGCACTAAACATTGCAAATCAGGATAATCCGCAATGTGCCTTGCCCAGGTGGCGGAATTGGTAGACGCGCTAGCTTCAGGTGCTAGTGTCCCTCGGGACGTGGGAGTTCAAGTCTCCCTCTGGGCACCAAACCCCTCTTTACCCTAGTTGGCTCCTGAGTTCCTCCAGGATCATCTCTCGTATCGGGCAAGTAGACTACAACATTTTATCTACTACTTTGGGGCCTAAAAAATCTAAAAAGCCTTCAACGCTAGCAAGGGATTCTGGCTGGCTTGGGTGTCTGGCNAGCACTCTGGTAGAGTACTTGTANGGTAGGGGAGCTACCCCCCCCCCTGGGCAAGAGCACTTTTCTGTCTAAGAGCTTCCTCTAAATTTAGTCACATTACCTTTGCGAGCAAGAAGACTCGTAATTAGGTCGTATAATCAGGAAATACATCCAAACTTATGTCACCCCGTTCAAAAAAGAACAAGCGCTCCCATGGTTCTGACCCGTTTGCCAGTCGTGAGGCGGATAACTATGACAATCCGATAGCCAGTCGAGAATTTATCCTTGAGAAGCTAGAGGAGGCGGGTAAGCCGGTTCAGTTGGATGAGCTGTTTATGTTGCTGGAGTTGCGTGATGACGAGCAGTTGGAGGCATTGCGGCGGCGCCTGATTGCCATGAGTCGGGATGGGCAGTTGATTAGNAACCGCAAGGGAGCTTATGGATTGCCGACCCACATGGGACTGCTGGCGGGTAAGGTCATTGGCATGAAGGATGGCTATGGNTTTTTCGCGCCGGAATCCGGTGGCGACGACCTTTATCTGAGTGCCAAGGAGATGGCGCGGCTGTTTGATGGTGATCGTGTCATGGCGCGGGTTACCGGGATTGATAATCGCGGGCGCAAGGAAGGCACGGTCGTCGAGATTCTTGAGCGCCGCTTCGAGGAAGTCGTCGGGCGTTACTACCACGAATCGGGTTTCGGTATCGTGGTGCCTGACAGCAAGCGCATACCNCACGAGATCNTAATTCCGGACAGTGNAAACAAGGGGGCCGGTGACGGCCAGTATGTNATTGCCCAGATCAAGGAATACCCAACCAATCGGCGCAAGGCGATAGCGTCGGTCAGTGAGATACTTGGTGATGTTGGCACGCCGGGGATTGAGATCGATATTGCGCTGCGCAGTTTTGATATTCCATTTCAGTGGCCAGCGTCCGTGCAAAAAGAGACCAGGCGTTTCGCCGAAGATGTGGCGGCAGAGGAGCTTGAGACACGTTTTGATCTGCGCGACCTGCCTTTTGTCACTATTGATGGTGAAGACGCGAAAGATTTTGACGATGCCGTCTACGCCGCGCCAGGCAAGCAGGGTGGGTGGACGCTCTTTGTCGCCATCGCCGATGTCTCGCACTATGTGCGAATCGGTTCGGCGNTGGATGAGGAAGCCAGCAATCGNGCGACTTCAGTCTATTTTCCGGGACANGTCATTCCCATGCTGCCGGAGAAACTGTCAAACGGCCTGTGCTCACTGCGACCGGAAACAGATCGGCTGGTGATGGTGAGCGAGATGACAATCTCTGCTGCGGGTGAATTGGAATCATATAAATTCTATGAGGCGGTTATCTATTCCCATGCCCGCCTGACCTACAATGAAATGGCGGACATGGTGCAGCCAGCCGAGTCNGATGCCGGGCAACACCTGCAGGACAAGATGCGTGCTCGCTACCAGCCGCTCTTGCCCTACCTCGATACACTTTTNAGTCTTTACCAAGCTTTACGCCAACAGCGTCAGCATGCTGGTGCTATGGATTTCGATTCGACGGAAACCCGCATGGTGTTNGGCGAGAACAGGAAGATTCGTGAGATCGTNCCGGTTGAGAGAAACGATGCTCACCGCCTGATTGAGGAGTGCATGCTCTGTGCCAACGTGGCGGCTGCAAGATTATTAGAAGGTGTCAGGTTGCCCGCTTTGTATCGGATCCATGAGGGGCCAAATCAGGACAAGCTGGATAGCCTCAGAGATTTTCTCACCGANATGGNCTTGTATTTGGGCGGTGGCGATTCCCCAACAACAGGCGATTATCAGCAGGTGCTGCAACAGATTGCCGGGCGTCCGGACCGACACTTGCTGCAGACCCAATTAATCCGGTCGATGATGCAGGCGGTTTACAGCCCGGATAACTGTGGCCACTTTGGCCTNAGCTTCCCCGAATATACCCATTTCACTTCACCCATACGGCGCTACCCCGATCTGCTGGTGCACCGAGCGATTCGGTACCTGATTCGCAACAAGAAAGACAAATCCCTGCATGCTCACCCTGAGCAGAAGCCGCTGGCCAAGAAGGCGATCTATCCCTACGAGCACAGCGATTTGGATGCGCTGGGTGAAGTCTGTTCTANGGCGGAGCGGCGGGCAGATGCAGCCAGCTATAGCGTGGCGGATTGGCTCAAGTGCGAATACATGCAAGACCATGTCGGCGATGAGTTCGCGGGCACTATTACNGCGGTCACAAGTTTTGGCCTGTTCGTCGAGCTCAACGAAGTCTATGTAGAAGGTCTGGTTCACATCACAGAACTCAGTAATGACTACTATCACTTTGATCCTGTCAGGCATCAGTTACAGGGAGAGCGTTCTGGTTCGACTTATCAGCTAGGTGGCAGCGTGACTATCAGGATTGTCAGGGTGGATCTGGAGGAGAAAAAGATCGACCTGCAGATGGTTGGTGTTGCCGCTGATTCGCGCCGGCAATCACGCAAGCAGAAAGGCGGTGTCCGCCAGGATCTTAAGGATGGCAAGCATTCCGCTAGCAAGGGCGGCAAGGGTGGCAACTCACGCAAAAGCGGTTCTTCAGCTAAAGATGGCGATGGTGAGTCNCGCGGCCAGAAGCGCGGAAAGTCCTCAGCGAAAGGTGGCGATAAAGTCAGGCCCAATGCAAAATCAAAGCCCNGCGTCAGTTCAAAGNCCAAANCAAAGCAAAAACGGGCTGGNAAAAGCAACAATAAAGCNGCAACCACATCGCAGCGAAAAGGCAAAAACAGCAGCAGTAAGGGTGCTGGCAAGAAGTCTGGTNCCGGANCAGCAAGNGGGNAGAGTGNGAAGCGAAGACCGAGATAAATTTTATGGCAAACGGCAAATACTGGGTTACCGGCATCCACGCAGCGCAGGAGTTATTGCAGAAGAATCCGCAATCAGCACAGCGCGTGCTGCTGAAAAAAAATCGCGGCGACAGGCGCTTGAATGATCTTCGCAGCTTGGCTGAGACGCAGAAAGTCCCTGTACAAGAGCTGAGTTCGAAAGAACTGCACCATGCTTTTCCTGAGGTCCACCAGGGAGTCGCGATAGAGGTAGCAGGAACTGCCGTCGAGCAGGCAGGGCCCTCCTTCGACGAGTTTGTAAAAACCCTTGGCGGCCGCGCGACGGCACCGCTGCTGTTGGTGTTGGATGGAGTTACCGACCCCCATAACCTCGGCGCCTGTCTGCGCTCGGCGGACGCAGCGGGAGTTGCGGCCGTCATCATCCCCAAAGACAAGGCGGTANGCCTGAATGCCACGGTGCGCCGGGTNGCGAGNGGCGCGGCTGACACCGTTAAACTTTTTGCCGTGACAAACCTGGCGCGGGCCCTGGCCCAACTGCAGGAGCAGGGGCTGTGGCTGGTGGGCACTGACGATGAGGCCGCTCACAGTCTGTACGAGCAGGACTTACAGGGACCAATGGCGCTNGTGATGGGTTCTGAGGGGCAGGGATTGCGACGCCTGACCAAAGAGAAATGTGATTTCCTGGTATCGATTCCCATGGCAGGAGCCGTGAGCAGCCTGAATGTGTCTGTGGCCACTGGGGTTGCCCTGTTTGAAGCAGTACGCCAGCGCCGGCAAGAGCGCGCATCACGTCGCTAAAACTATCCCGGGAGTTGCTGTTTTAACGGCTGTCCTCACCGTGCCGCAGTGACACACCGCCTTATTCAACCAGCTCATCGGGCCAAGGCCGATTCGCCGGGCTNACTCTGCTTGCATCCGGAGCCCTGTTTCTGTAGGATTCCCGCTCTTTTTACCGGCCCAGCCGATTCTCACGGATTTGCTGAGCTCTACATAACTCCTTGTCTCACCACGCGCGCCAGCGTTTGATGGGAGACCTGAACCGAGAGGAGTCTCTATGAGACACTATGAAGTGGTANTNCTGGTGCACCCGGATCAGTCCGANCAGGTGCCTGGAATGATCGAGCGTTACACCCAATTAATGGCCGATAACGGTGGCAGCGTCCATCGCATGGAAGATTGGGGCCGTCGTCAGCTCGCTTATCCAATCAACAAGATTCACAAAGCACACTACGTCATGATGAATATCGAGTGTGGTGGAGAAACNCTGGAAGAGTTATCTACCCTGTTCCGATACAACGATGCCGTTCTGCGCAATCTGGTGATCAAGCGTAAGGAAGCNGTCGCCGAAGAATCACTGATTCTTAAGCAGGAGCGAGAGTCTAANGAACGAAAGGCGCGCTCTGAACAGAAGCGCAAGGAAGAGGAAGCTGCGGCAGCAGCAGCGGCCGCTAAAGCAGCGGCAGCCGCCGAAGCCGAGGCAGCCGCAGCGCCCGAAGAGGATGCCTCTGAAGCAGAAGAGGCCGCCGCTCAAGAAGCCGATAGTGCTGCAGACAAAGCGCCATCTGAGGACTAGATTTAGTCCCAGACGCACCCAATTTTTTACAGGATATAGTTATGGCTCGTTATTTTCGTCGTCGTAAGTTCTGCAAATTCACCGCAGAAGGTACGAAAGAAATTGATTACAAAGATATCGAAACGCTGAAGGCTTATGTGTCTGAAAACGGCAAGATCGTTCCCAGCCGCATTACTGGCACCAAGGCGCGCTATCAGCGCCAGCTGGCCACAGCCATTAAGAGAGCGCGCTACCTGGCCCTGATCCCTTACACGGACAGTCACCAGGTCTAATCGAGATCGAATAGAAACTTATGATGCGCGGTCTTGCTGAGTACGTCATGACCGGTCGCAGACAGGCCATCATAGCAGTGATTTTGCTAGGTCTGATTCCGCTGGTTAATTTGCTCAACCCGGTAGTGGTTGGGTTAATCGCGCTGCGGAAAGGACTACAGGAAGTAGTCGTAATATGTGCTTGGGCAATCCTGCCATTGGGTGCCTGGGCCGTGGCTGGGGACGTAGTTCCCCTGATCATGTTGATCGGTATTACTGGCTTGGCCGTGTTGCTGAGAGAATCAGAGTCATGGGAATTTACTCTGTTGGCAGCAATCGCAGTTGGGGTCTGCGTGGAAGTCTACTTCCGCCTGCAGCCCGCTGTAATCGATGCGCTGATGCAGCAACTCGATTTGTATTTGCAAGCCAGCAATCCGCAGGGACTGCAGATTGAAGAAGTGAGAGACGTCATACTCAGCGTTATCGGCGCAGTGTATATGTTTCTCTCGATAGTTTTGTTGATGCTGGCGCGCTGGATGCAGGCTGTGCTCTACAACCCAGGTGGATTCAAACAGGAATTCCATAGCCTGCGAATCGGACAGAAGGTCGCATTGGCACTGATTGTGATCATGCTGCTTTCTAGTTTCGGCATAGTGGTGCCAGAGGCCTGGGTGCTGTATTTCGTGCTGCCACTGATGTTCTTAGGTATCGCCCTGGTGCATTCGGTGGTGGCAAAGAAGAATCTGTCCAGTATGTGGCTGGTCACTTTCTATATTTTGTTGATGTTGCCGGTGGTGGTGCAAATACTTGTACTGCTCGCGCTAGTCGACAGTTGGTACGATTTTCGGTCACGGCTCTCAAGCAGTGTGTGACTCAATGCAGATGATGAGGTAAACAACATGAACGTTATCTTGCTGGAAAAGATTGGCAAGCTGGGAGAAATTGGTGATACCGCCAGCGTCAAGGCGGGTTACGCGCGTAACTTCCTTTTCCCTCAGGGCAAAGCCATCCCAGCCACTAAGACGAACCTGGCTGAATTTGACGAGCGCAGGTCCGAACTTCTTGCTGCCCACAATGAAAAGGTTGCACAGTCGCAGGCTCGCGCATCTAAAGTCGCAGGTGCCAGCCTTACCATTGAAGTCAATGCGAGCGATGAAGGCAAATTGTTCGGCTCCGTTGGCACTCGCGATATCGCCGATGCTCTCAATGCCCAGGCAGGCAGCGACATCGCCAAGAGCGAAGTCCTAATGCCTCACGGTGTAATTCGTGATCTTGGTAACTATGAGCTCACTCTGGATCTCGGTTACGACGTAACAGAAGACATTACTGTGTCCGTTGTTGGCCTCGAATCTGCAGCAGGAGTAAGCGCCGATGGCAGCATAATTGAGGAAGTCGAAGAAGCCGAAGCTGAAGCTGCTGACGCTGACGAGACCGAATCCTAAGGGCTCTATACTCACAGGCCATAGCTCAAGCTGTTAAGGCAGCTTGAGCTGTTCAAATTGCAGCCTAGCCGGTTCGTAATTCAGAAATGAGAACTGGTCTGCGGTCTCAAGTTCTAGATCGAGAACCAATCACCGCAGCTCTCGTCCCCATCGCGAAGCCAGCCTGGCTGTTAACTTCGGACCGGTGGCAAGGAGCCGAANTGCAGGTTTGCGCTTCAGGCTGCTCGCCTACTGAAGTTGCTTGAGCTCCGCGATCTGCGAGCGATGATTATAAACTCAAACCCCCTTTCTCGTTGGCGATGCGCCCTGCGCATATTGCTGCTTCCTCGTCATATGAGCGCGCGTTTACAGTAGGGTGAACCTGGGCCGGTCGAACCCATCTATCATGCAAAAGCTTGCGTAAAGTCCTGAGTCTTGCGGAACATCGCAGTGACTCCGCTTTCCAATAGATAATCAACTCTTCATTCTGTACTATCATATGAAGTTTTACGTATTACTGAAATCGCGCACATGTCTGAATCCTTCGAACCCCGCAGCCCGGCGAATCCGGCTTCTCAGCAGAATAAGCTGACCACACTCAAGGTCCCGCCACACTCGGTAGAAGCCGAACAGGCCGTTCTGGGTGGACTGATGGTGGACAATACCGAGTGGGACAATATTGCTGATGTGCTTATGGCAGAGGATTTTTATCGCGCTGAGCATCAATTGATTTACCAGGTGATGATGAACCAGTCTGAGGCAAATAGCCCGATCGATGTGGTTACCCTGGCGGAGTCGCTCAATAGCCTTCATGAGTTGAATAATGCCGGTGGCCTCGATTACCTCAGTGAGCTGTCTGGCAATGCGCGCGGTACAGCAAACATCCATGCCTACGCCGAAATTATTCGTGAACGCGCCATTTTACGCCGACTGATCAGTGTAGCGAATAACATAGCAGATAGCGGCTATAACACTGGGGGTAAGAGGGCCGAAGAAATCGTCGATGAAGCCGAGCAAAAGGTCTTCAATATTTCAGACGAGCGTCCCCAGGATTCCGGCCCGGTGTTTGTAAACCCCATTCTCGCACAGGCCGTAGAGCGAATTGATGAATTGGCGGGCACTGAAGGGGATCTTACTGGATTGCCAAGCGGCTACACGGATCTTGATCATATGACTTCCGGCTGGCAGAAGTCTGACCTGGTAATCGTGGCGGGCCGCCCATCCATGGGTAAAACGGCATTCGCCATGAACCTGGTGGAAAACGCTATTCTGGANCAGGACCAGCCGGTGCTGGTGTTCAGTCTTGAAATGCCAGCAGAGAGCCTGATCTTCAGAATGCTNTCTTCAATTGGTCGCCTTGACCAGGGCAAGCTCAGAACCGGGCAGCTTACCGATGATGACTGGCCGGGCTTTAATAACGCAGTGAAGAAACTCAAGGACCGGCCCTTGTATATTGATGACAGCGCCGGGGTGAGTCCCATGGAGATGCGCTCACGCGCACGCCGCATTGTTCGTGAGCATGGTGCACTGGGCATGATNGTAGTTGATTATCTTCAGCTAATGCAAATCAAGGGCTCGACAGAGGGACGCGTCAACGAGATCTCCGAAATCTCACGTTCTCTGAAACTATTGGCAAGAGAGTTTGAATGCCCGGTCATTGCTCTGTCGCAGTTAAATCGCAGTTTGGAACAACGGCCTAANAAGCGACCGGTGATGTCAGATTTGCGTGAGTCTGGCGCTATCGAGCAGGATGCTGATGTCATCGCTTTCATCTATCGTGATGAGGTGTACAACGAGGACACGCCAGACAAGGGCATCGCCGAGGTGATTATCGGCAAACAGCGTAACGGTCCAATCGGTACCGTGCGCCTCAGCTTTCTGGGTCAATTCACCCGCTTTGAGAATTTTACCCAGGCGCGGTATGACGATAGTTACACCCACGGCATGTAGTCGCGCCGGTGAGTTGTTTTTAGTGTGCCAGGAACCAGTTCGATGACATCAATAAGTAGGCGTGCCTGGGCGACAATCGATCTGAGTGCCCTGAAAAAAAATCTGGCTCAGGTCCGAGCCCACAGTCCCGGCTCAAAAATCTATCCCGTCATTAAGTCCAACGCGTACGGTCACGGCATGGCCGAGGCAGCAGCGGCTCTGAAAGATTCGAACACCAACATCAGCGGTCTGGCAGTGGCCACGGTTGACGAGGCCATTAGGCTGAGACAGATTGAGGCGCAGCTTCCTATACTGTTGCTCAACGGCTTCATGAACGAGGAAGAGCTGCGTGAATGTCTTGCTCGGCGCATCGAAACTGTGGTGCATGCGGAGTACCAGTTAGGCACACTGGAAAAAGTGCTCACTGAAGACATTCTCGGTGACGCGCGCAAGTTCTGGATCAAGTACAACACGGGCATGAATCGGCTCGGGCTTGGCCAGCGCGAAGCCTCCGAGTTCTATTTACGTCTGCAGAAGAGCCCGAATACTGAGCTGGTCCTCATGTCCCATCTGGCCTGTGCAGATGATCCGGATAGTCAAGAATTTGCAAATTTTACGCGGCAACAACTACAGTATCTGACGGAGTTGCGCAGTGAGTTGGTGACTGCGAGCAAGCAGGATGTGGAATGCAGTATGGCAGCTTCCGCCGGAATCCTGCAGTGGCCGGACACCCATTTGGATTATGTGCGCCCCGGTGTGATGCTTTACGGCAGTTCGCCAATGGCGGGAGAGACCGGCGAGGAGCTGGGTCTGCAGCCCGTGATGACGCTGCGCTCCAGACTGATTACGATTCGTGATCTGAAAGCAGGCGAGAGCATCGGCTATGGCANGACTTATGTCTGCGACCGTGATACGCGCATGGGTACAGTCTCTGTTGGNTATGGTGATGGTTATCCTCGCAGCGCAATCAACGGCACACCAGTGCTGNTGCAAACCGCAAGTGGTAGCGTCAGAACGCGTATGATTGGGCGCGTATCCATGGACATGATCACCATTGATCTGACCGGCATTGATGATGCCCAAATAGATGATGAGGTCACTCTTTGGGGAGAGGGTCTCTGTGCCGATGAGGTTGCGCGTGCGGCCGGGACGATTTCTTACGANTTGTTTTGTAAAGTGACGCCACGTGTCGAAGTNTCTTACTCTGAATGAACGAAGCCGAATGAGTGATACTGAATAAACTGCATCAGATTCGCGGTGTTAAAAATCAAACAGCTGGTGAATCTAGACTGATTGAAGATTACGGCTTCATATACTTGGTATCTATAGCACCTGGCACCCATAACACCTGGCACCTAGAGCACCTAACTCAGATGGCAAAAACCAAGATTGCGTTTGTTTGCACCGATTGCGGCACCGAACACGGGCAATGGCAGGGACAATGTTCTTCCTGCAAGGCCTGGAATACGCTTTCCCAGATGAATCTCGGCAACAACAATTCTCCGGCGGCGAAAGCTGATTTTCGATCCAAAGGCTATGCCGGTCAGCAATCTGATGTGCAATCTCTTGCAGATATTGATTTGCAATCATTACCTCGATTTTCGTCAAGTATTGGAGAGTTAGACAGAGTTTTAGGTGGTGGATTGGTGCCAGGGTCAGTAATCCTGGTGGGCGGCAATCCAGGTGCGGGCAAGAGCACTTTGCTACTGCAGATTATGTGCTCGCTGGCGGATATTGACAAATCCGCGCTTTATGTGACCGGCGAAGAATCTCTGCAGCAGGTAGGCATGCGAGCACAGCGATTGANTTTGCCGCAGCAGAAACTGAAGCTGCTGGCAGAAACCAATGTAGAACAAATTTGCTTGGCAGCGCAGGAGCACAAGCCAAGTCTGCTGGTGGTGGACTCTATCCAGGTTATGCACAGCAGTGATGTCCCTTCCGCCCCGGGTAGCGTCAGTCAGGTGCGCGAATGCGCGGCTTATCTGATCCAGTATGCCAAGCAAACCAATACGGTTCTCTTTCTGGTGGGTCACGTCACCAAAGAAGGCAATCTGGCCGGCCCCAAGGTTCTGGAGCACATGATCGATTGCTTCGTGATGTTGGAGGGTGGCACTGACAGCAAGTACCGCATCCTGCGTAGCCAGAAAAATCGATTCGGTGCAGTGAACGAGCTCGGCGTGTTTGCCATGACCGAGCAGGGTATGAAGGAAGTTAAAAATCCTTCAGCGATTTTCCTGGCACGTACAGAGGAGGATAGCGCAGGTTCACTGGTAATGGTTTTATGGGAAGGTACCCGACCCCTTTTGGTAGAGATTCAAGCCTTGGTTGATACCAGTCCACTCGGTAATCCACGTCGAGTAGCGGTTGGGCTGGAACAGAATCGGCTTGCCATGCTGCTGGCCGTGCTGCATCGGCACGGTGGGCTTTACATGGCGGATCAGGATGTTTTCGTTAATGTAGTGGGTGGTGTCAAGGTCAGTGAGACCAGTGCTGACCTTGCGCTGCTGCTCTCCATCGTATCCAGCTTAAAGGACAAACCGATTGACAGAGATACCGTGGTATTTGGTGAGGTAGGCCTGGCAGGTGAGATCAGGCCTGTGCAGGGCGGTCAGGAGCGCTTGCAGGAAGCCGCCAAGCATGGCTTCAAACGCGCGATTGTGCCAAAAGCCAATGTGCCAAAGACTCGAGTGGAAGGCTTGGAGGTCATTGGCGTCAATAAAATAGAGCAGGCGCTGGCAGCGCTCTAATCAGGTGCGCGCTTGATATCTTCGCGAATGGTTTTCGCTGCCATGAAGTAGTGAAAGGCACACCAGCAGTTAACCATCAACGTAACGGACATGGCGTAACGCAGGGCATCGGTTCCGAACTGTGGCGTCAACCAGTCACTCATGAATCCGGTCAACATGGGCCCCAGTCCGAGGCCTATTAAATTAAGCATGAACAGCAGCACCGCCGAGCCCATGGCGCGCATGCGAACACCCACCAGGAAGTGGGTGGCAGCGATACAGGGTGCCAGGTACCAGCCGCCGGCAAATACCGGTAACAGATAGGAGTAAACCGCCAAATAACCATCCGGCATGAGCAAAAAGGTATTCAGTGCCAGCGGGATGGCGATGACGGTAGAGATGAAGGGAATCCAGACGTACCAGGTGGTGTCACCGGTTTTCTTGTTCATCCGATCCGAGGTCCAGCCGCCGAAGAACGTTCCTGCCAGCCCGCCGACCCCGGCAATCATGCCGTAGTACCAGCCAATATCCAGGATCGGCATCCCGTGCACACGCCCAAGAAACAGGGGCATAAAGTTTCCCATACCGTAAGTCACGAATGCATGCAGGGCACAGGCGAAGGACAGATGCCGAAATGACTTTCGTGCCCACAAAATACTCATGACGCGGAAGAAGCCTGGTGGCGCGACATCCTTGCGTGCTTCCGCCATACCGCGGGGTGGTTCCTTGATCACAAATCGAACCACCAGGGCCAACAGCAGGCCGGGCATGCCTACCACTATAAAGGCGGTACGCCAGTCGAAATACTGCACGAGGTAGGCGCCACCTACGGTGCCAACCAGAATGCCACCGTAGACGCCCAGCGAATAGATGGAGAGCGCCGTCGCCCGCTGCTCAGCGGGGAAGATATCGGACACAATGGAGTGGGAAGGTGGTGAACCTCCGGCTTCTCCAACCCCGACTCCGAAACGAGCCAGGAACAGCTGCGCGAAGCTCTGCGCGGCGCCACAGAGCGCGGTCATTACGCTCCAGATCGCGACGGAAATCGCTACGATATTGCGGCGGTTGCTGATATCAGCCCAGCGCGCGATCGGGATTCCCAAGGTAGTATATATACAGGCGAATGCCAGCCCAGACAGCATGCCAAATTGGCCGTCTGAAATTTCCAGGTCGGCGATGATCGNCTCGGCAAGCACATTGATGACCTGCCTATCGACAAAATTTGAAATGTAAACTGTGGTAAGGATGCCCAGAACCAGGTAACGGTACGCAGGNTTTTCATAGGCCTTGAGAATAGCTGTTCGCTCAACCGAAGCGCCCTTGGCATCCTGGCTGTCACTGGCAGTTGTCTTGGACAAGCTGCTCTCCTTTGTTGTTCTTATTGTGCTGTGTCTATTGGCGCAACTTTTTGCCGAGCCGCTGCCCTCTGTGGGCAGGCGCTTCCGATGAAACCACTTATTCCACGGCCAGTCTAGCGATTAAAACGGCATTGAGTTGTGCTCTTTCCAATAGCGAGCTTAGGCGCGCCTCTTCTCTGATGGTGTGAGCACCGGTACCGGCAATGCCCAGTGAATCCAGAGTAGGCAGGCCGACAGCCTGGCTGAGAGACCCATCGGTGCCGCCACCGGAGTCAGTCACCCCCAANTCCTGNCCCAATAACCTGCCGATTGCGCGGGTCTTCTCAAGCAGGTAATCCGATTCTTCGGTGGGAATTTTTGGTGGGCGATGCAGACTTACCCAACTATTGGTGCTGATCTCTCCACTATCAACGGGATAGCTATAGACCTGGCTAAAAATTTCTTCAAATTGCGCTGCGGTCTCAACACCCTGTTCTGGAGTGGGATAGCGCAGATCGATCAAAGCTTCGGCGCAGGGCGCAACCGTATTGCGTGATTCTCCCCCGGAAACAATCCCGACGTTTACCGTTACGCCGGTTTCATAGTCAGTTATATTTTCTATCTCGACTATTTTATAAGCCAGCTCCTTTATAGCGGATCGTCCTTGTTCATGGGCACCGCCGGCGTGGGAGGCTCTGCCGTTGACAACGAAGCGGGCCTGACCGAGTCCCTTGCGCTGTCTCACCAGGCTGTTCATGCCGGATGACTCATAGACCAGACCAAAGTCATGTTCCCTGGCCTGCTCTTCTACGTACNGTCTTGAGGAAAGAGACCCCATTTCTTCATCGCTGTTGAGCAGAACACTGATATGCATGTCTTGCAGNAGACCCTGAGCGTGAAGCGCTTTCAGCGCATAAAGCATGACGACAAGACCGCCTTTCATGTCAGCAACGCCAGGGCCAAACACTCTGCCTCCATCCTGTCGATAGGACTGAAAAGGGCTATCAAATCGGAACACAGTATCCAGGTGTCCCATTAACAATAGCCGACTACCGTTACCTGGTTTACTGGCCAATACATGGTCGGCCAAGTCTATATCATAGTTGGTGCTGGGGCAGCTAGGCATCTCGATCAGGCCGCCTGGCAGCGAGTCGACGCTAAACCCGAGTCCCCGCAATTCAGTACTGAAGATTTCGGCAAGCTCCGCCATGCCTGCCTTGTTAAGGCTGCCGGTATTGATGTTCGTAATGCGCTCGAGCATGGCAACCATGTCGCTCTCCTCACNCTCTAGCCACTCCAGTAATTTCTGTTCTNCAGGCGAGATGTTGGGCTCAATCGACTCGGCAGCGACAGTGAGTTGGATGGCTATCAGAAAACTGGCCAGAACGACCAGTAATCGGAAGTTATGCGTGGATAGCTTGGGCAAGGGAGTACTCCTGCAACGGGTTAAAATCTCTGACGACTGAAGAGTATAAACAATTATGGCAGGGCTGGGTGCCGATTGTGCCAGTGCGTGCGTTGTATTCGGCAGGGCTTGGCTCCATAATGCTGCGCCAATGGATGCAGTCGACAAACCAATTCTCAAGGTTTCAAATCTCAGCAAAACCTACGTCGGTGGCTTTGAGGCCCTTAAGGATATCTCACTCGAAATTCAGAAGGGTGAGATCATTGCATTGCTGGGACCNAATGGCGCAGGCAAGACCACACTGATTTCGGCGATCTGCGGAATCGTTAGGCCAAGCTCCGGCAAGGTCACGGTAGCGGGCTTTGATATTGCCCGTGACTACCGCAAGACTCGCGCGCTCATCGGCCTGGTGCCCCAGGAACTCACCACGGATTCTTTCGAGTCGGTTTATAACACTGTTGCCTTTAGTCGGGGGTTGTTCGGGTGCGCGCCCAACCACAGCCATCTTGAGAAAGTATTGAAAGATCTGTCGCTGTGGGACAAGAAAGATAACAAGATCATCACCTTATCCGGCGGCATGAAACGGAGGGTATTAATAGCCAAGGCGTTGGCCCATGAGCCGATGGTACTGTTCCTTGATGAACCCACTGCAGGTGTGGACGTCTCGCTGCGCAAAGACATGTGGAAGATCGTCAAAGAACTCAGAGAGTCCGGCGTCACTATCATCCTGACAACACATTATATAGAAGAGGCCGAGGAGATCGCCGACCGGGTAGGAGTTATCAATAATGGTGAGATCATATTAATTGAGACGAAAACGGCTTTAATGCAGAAGCTCGGGAAGAAGCAACTCATTCTGGATCTGAGTAAATCGCTTTCAGCATTGCCAGCTGCGATCAACCACTATGACCTCGTCATCTCTGAGAATGGTATGAAGCTCACTTACACCTTTGACACCCAGAGCGAGCGCACTGGAATTACAGCTCTGCTGGATGATCTGAAGGCAGCGGATATTCAGTTTCGAGATCTCAACACAACCCAGAGCAGCTTGGAAGAGATCTTCGTGAACCTGGTTGATGAATCAAGCGGAAAAAATTCGGAAGCTGTCAATGGCGCAGCAGCGGAGTAGATGATGAACTTGCATGGTGTAATGGCAATCTATCGCTTTGAAATGTCACGCACCCGGCGCACTCTGATTCAAAGTATCGTCGCACCCGTGATCACCNCCTCGCTTTATTTCATNGTCTTTGGTGCTGCCATCGGTTCCCGCATTCAGGAAGTTGGGGGCGTTAGCTATGGGGCTTTCATTGTACCCGGTCTGATCATGCTCAACTTGCTAACCAACAGTATTTCCAATGCGTCGTTTGGCATTTACTTTCCCAAGTTTGTTGGCACGGTGTATGAGCTACTCTCGGCACCGGTTTCCNCCTTCGAAGTGGTGCTTGGCTATGTCGGTGCCGCCGCCACCAAGGCGATTATGCTGGGCTGTATCATCCTGGCGACCGCNGCACTATTCNTCGATCTGCAAATCGCCCANCCTNTNATCATGCTGGCATTNATCGTACTAACCGCTCTGTCCTTCAGTTTGCTGGGTTTTATTCTGGGCATTTGGGCCGACAACTTCGAAAAGCTGTCCGTGGTGCCGATGCTGGTTATTACGCCGTTGGTTTTTCTTGGAGGTAGTTTCTACTCAACCGATATGTTGCCGCAATTTTGGCAAACGGTCTCGTTGATGAATCCTGTACTCTATCTGGTGAGCGGCTTACGTTGGAGCTTTTACGAGATCGCGGAGGTGAATGTGTGGGTAAGCCTGGGCAGTGTCCTGTTATTCCTGCTCATTTGTTTCAGTATTGTGGTCTGGATGTTTAAGACCGGTTACAAGCTGCGCAGCTAACTATACAACCTAAGTTACGCGGCAACCGCCATAGAATTCCATTTATTTCTAATTGCCTTTAGCATCGGAGTAGATACCGGGGCNATCGCGCTCGCCTCTGAGCCAGAGGCTAACGTAGCGATCATCGTTGTAGAAGTCGTAGGTGCCTTGACCGTGTATCTGGTTTTGTCGAAAAGCGCCTTCGAAGCGGTTGCCATTAGCATAGAAAATTTACCCTGGCCGATCATGGCTTCATCGCGCCACTGCCCCTCATAACGATCGCCATTTGCTCAGTGCTTTGTGACCTGACCATGATGTATGTCATTGCGAAACTGGCCTTCATCTCGGTTGCCGTTGGCCCATTTAAATTCGCCCCGGCCGTGCTTCTATCCGGCATACTCATCGACGTTATTGCAGTAATAGCTTCCCTGATCCTCGAATAGATCAGCTGTCCAGTTACCCTCGTAACGGTTACCGTTCAGGAAAGAATAGCTTCCTCGGCCCGCTTTTCGGTCCTCCAGATAATTGCTAATGTGTCGCTCGCCATTGACCCTATACAGGGTGCCACGACCGTTACGCTTGCCATTTCGAAACTGACCCTTAAAACGATCGCCATTGGCAAAGTGTTAGGTGCCAGAACCATTCTTGACATCTCTACTGAAGCTGCCCTCGTNGCGATCTCCGTTNTTAAGATAGAGGGTANTGCGGCTTTCAGAGTAGTTGTTGTGGCAGCCTCCTTTTTAGCGATTGCCATCACTCCATCGATAANTACCGCTGCCGCTTGCACAACTCCCGCGCAGCCAACCATTCTCAGAAGCCTCTGCCGGCATGGTCATTAATGCCCTAAGANGGGAACAGCAATTGCAGCAATAAGCGGAAGTCGATCACGCATTGGGCTGAATTNAGGTATGGTTTGAGGGGGTGCACTATAGTGACTTAAATAATGCTTGTTCGGTACTGGGTCTCACTTCTCTAGTTTTAGGCGAAGAAATTCTGGTTTTGGAAGGGCTCTCTCTGATCACACCGGTGACTTTGGTGCTGGGACCTATTTCCGAAACCCGACTGGATTTGTCCATGCGCCATTCAGTAAAGAAGGCTGTGTGACCTAGGCGAATCTTCACCAGTTTCAAGCCGATCATATGGCCCATGTTCAGATCTACACTGGCAGCGCGCTATGGATGCCGGGCCAGGGTAATCTAAAGGTAGCGCCACTGCATAAATTTGGCGCTGAATCTGTGGCTCTGGTGCATTTTCCGGCGGGAGAGCGATTCCACGGGCATACCCATTTTGGCGGCGAAGAAATTTTCGTGTTGAGTGTTGAATTCAGAGATGAACATGGGCATTACACGGCAGACACCTGGCTGCGCAGCCCGCATATGAGCCAACATACCCCTTTTGTTGAGCAGGATAAGGTGATTTGGGTATAGAAAGGCCACCTATCTGATTAGATTTTGTGCATGGTCACCGAATTTAATGGCCACTGGGGTACCTANGCACGCTCCAGTCTCGCGCCCTGACGTTTCCCTAAACTTTGAACCACAGCTCTATATCCGCCGTATTGGATTAACAGATTCCGTGGCAAATTGTCGCCATTATGGAGCGGAATAAATGCTACTATTTGTTGCCAGATGGTGGTGATCGTATCNTCCAATATATTGCGGCGCGAGCCCGGGATTGAACAGGAGAAGGCTGATGACCGGACTCGTCAGCAGACGTGAATTTTTGAATTTGCTCGCCGCTACCGGCGGCACTGCAGCGGCGTTGAAAGTGGGCACCGCTCTTAACTTGTTGCCGGGATCAGCCGCCGCCTCAATGGATTTGCTGAATCTGGGTAACAACCAGCGCAAGGTCGCTATTCTGGGTGGCGGTATCTCCGGCCTCACCGCCGCCTATGAACTCTCAAAGCAGGGTTATGACTGCACAATTCTGGAAGCCTCTCACCGCTGTGGTGGACGCATTTTCACTGTACGCCATGGCGATCTCATCGATGAAATCGGCAATCGCCAATACTGCGAATGGGATGACGAGCCACATATGTATTTCAACGCTGGCGCGGCGCGCATCCCAAGCACACATAGAAATTTACTAGCTTACTGTAAAGAGCTTGACGTTGATCTGGAAGTATTCATCAACGAAAACAAGACTGCTCTAGTGCAGGACGACAAGATGTTAGGTGGCAAGCCCATCCGTAATATCGATTATACCACCAGCATGAGGGGCTTCATGGCTGAACTCATGGCCAAGGGCATGAGCAGCGCTGAAATAGATGAGCCTTTCTCGGAGTCCGAAGCAGAGACACTTCTGAGCATGATTCGCTCGTTCGGTGATCTGAATGAAGACGATATATTCAAAGGCAGTTTCCGATCTGGCTATGCTGCTGGTGGATTTCTGGAGCACGGAGTTCAAAACGATATGGTTGCGTTCCGTGATTTGCTTCAAACACGCCTTGGGCGTCAGCTCATGGGTGCAAATGAAGGTGACACGGGTCCCATTTTAATGCAACCAGTCGGTGGCATGGACAAAATTATCCATGGGTTCCTGAATCAAGTCGGCGACAAAGTGAAGTACCGTGCCATGGTGACTTCAGTGCAGGTCACCGACAAAGGCGTGAATGTTTCCTTTGATCAGGACGGTTTGGGTCACGCACTGGAAGCTGACTACTGCTTTAATTGCATACCAACTCATCTGATGGTTGGTATTGATCACAACTTCCCGGACGATTACGTCAAGGCAATGAAGTACGTGCGTCGGGGTGAGGCATATAAAGCAGCATTCCAGGCGAAGCACAGGTTCTGGGAGGATTTGGATATCTATGGAGGGATATCCTGGTCAAACACCAGAAGCCGCCAGCTGTGGTATCCGGTAAACGGTATTCATAAAGCCAAGGGCGTAGTGCTTGGTGCATATGACTATGGTGGCGGCATGTACCACACCATGATGACGCAGCAAGAGCGGATCGAATCCCACCTGGCAGATCACGAAAAACTGCACCCAAATTTCCGCAGCCTGGTTGAGAAACCAATCACAGTCGCCTGGCATCGTATGAACCACATGCTGGGCTGTTCGGCGCGCTGGTCGCGTAACCGCTTCGAAGGCTGGACTCACGAAGAGGAACAGCTATATCACACCCTGCAGGCTCCGGTTAATAATCGCCATTACTTTATTGGAGACCAGATCAGCATGCATTCTGCCTGGCAGGAAAGTGCGATTCTTTCCGCGCAATGGGCATTAAATAACATGGATGCCCACGTACGCGCCGAATTAGTCTTAGGCACTCAGTAAAGAGTTCAAAATTGAGCACAGAGACTACGGGCATCCCGAAACCCTAATGGAATAGCAATAAGTTATGAACCGCAGAGTCATGCACAATACCTTGGTCCTGTTCACCACCGTGGCGGGGATGCTGATTCAAAGCAACGCCATTAGCTCAGAGCGTGAGCCTTTCAACGATAGGTATTGCACCACGTGTCACG
>NYWC01000108.1 GCA_002684935.1 Gammaproteobacteria bacterium | reverse complement strand
CTTCTCTCCCTTAATCCACTTAGTTAAATGTAACAAAACGCAATATTTTTAATGGTATATAGTATGAAAAGCGAGAATCTAATTCACTGTTGTGAACTACTCCCACTCAATGAGCAATACCTACTGAAACCTTTTATTGAAAGGGGTTCCAGGGTCACCCTTCATTCCCACTCGATAATGACATGACTGTAACTTATTGTTTCTATTGACATTTTAAAAGTGTTTACAGTTAGTTTACAGTTGCGTAAGTACCTGAATTTGCTAGCTTTTTCGCTAATCACAGGAAATCAATTACTTAGATTTCATGTTACTACAAAGTTTCTAGTGCTTCCCTCTCATTCACACAGAAACCAGATTCACTGCATTCTTGATCTGTGTATCTGTCACAGAGATATAACGTGCTGTAGTGTTTAAATGACTGTGACGAGCGATTGCTTGAATCGTTCTGATGTTGATNCCTGCATTACTAGCGTTCGTTAAAAGCGTNCTTCTTCCGCTGTGACTGCTGCAATCATCTAANCCCACNCTCTGAAACAGACTNCTGAACANATCCTGTATNGTTTGNGATGTAAACGCACCNCCTTTCTGAGNCGTAAGNAGAGCTTCTTTGTGAGACTTTATACGATAAGAGTACTTGTCTAAGTATTTCTTGATCTCATCCTGTACAGCGTCACTGAGAAAGATTACGTGCGATTTCTTCCCTTTTGTCTGATGTGACTTGAGAGTTGCTTGTGATTTGACGTTTCCTTTGCTGTCTAGAACGTCACCAACAGTGATCGCTGCAATCTCACACGCTCTTAACCCAACTCCAAACGACAAAATGACTGCTAATCTGTTCCTGTCTGCGTGACGAGTCATCTTTGCTGCTGAAAGAAGTCGCTTGTACTCTTTTCCGTTTAAAACCTTTGCTTGTTTCATTGCTAACACCTGAAAACACGTTGTTTTGATGCTTCTAATAATAATTCCACGTGTTCCAGATTCCTACCTAAATAACTGTTTTTATTACCTTTTTGATTTCCTTAGAGTTTCCGACGAAACTCGTGACTCTTCTGTTTACCACGTGTTTTTGATTCCCAATGATGAGTGCTGAAATCAGTATTTCCAACGAACTCCAGAGATCGCCTCTAAGAGATTTGAGTGTTGACGAGTGTCCAGTGTGTGATTTGAGTAGTAGAAGCGTCTTAGAGAGACGCTGAGAGAGTGCTAAGTGTGTTACTTAACCCATTCTGCTTTTGTCGTATCCAGTGCTTTGAGAATGCTTGAGTAACAAACTAACCATTCTGTCTCGTAAAAAGCTAACCTGAGAGATTTAGCTTGTTCCTTGAGATATGTCTGTATATCTAGTTCATAACTAATGAGAACAGGTGTGCTGCAAATGCAAAATGCTAGATGCCAATTAATTTAAGTGCTACTTGTTTCGAAAAAAATGAGACGGAGACCACTTCATAGTCTAATCGGTACTTTGAGCAGAAATCATTTAAAGCCTTAAATTCATCCTGTTCCCAATTTTCATTAATTATGAATTCGTCAAAGATTAGAATAGTGTCTTTATCCATGACAGATTTCGAATAATTCAGAGCACACATAGTGGAAGAATATAAATCTGAATCAAGATTTATTACCGATGCCATAGGGCGTCTTTCGCAGAAAAAACTCGGCAAAGTATCTTCAAACTTACCTACAATAAATTGCCCTCCCGCAATTTCTGGCACATTTCCATTGCTCGTATAAGTACCTTTACCCTCAACATGATTTCCAGTATCCCAATCTTCTGGCAGACCTGTAAACGTATCAAACCCGTAACCTTTTTTAAAATACTTAATAAGGTATTTAAAGGATGTCGCCCGCCACACGCCAAATTCATAAAAAGGTCTCGAAACTATGCTTTTTTTCACAATAGAATCGAAAAATTGCCACCTGTTAAAGTGCAATTCTGGGAGCTTAGCTAAGCTGAAAACCCACGAAAATGAGCGCATGTAGGGATGTTGTGTAAATTCAGGCTGCATCAAATTAATAAAATTAGCTTTATCTCCTTGATAATACCGTAATGCAGCTTTTATCAATTTGGCTTCTAGATAGTTTGAATCTACTTTTAAACATTTATCGATCCAATACTCAGCATCTTTTACTGTTTTCTCACAGCCAGATAGGTTCCAAAAAGCAGGGGCGAAGTCAGGCGTCAGTGATATAGCTTTCTTATAGCTAGCAACAGCTTCGTCTAATCGCCCTAATTCTTTGAGCGTATTACCCAAATTATTGTGGGCTTCGGTATAGTCAGGCTTCAACGCTAAAGCTTGTTTATAGAGTGCCTCAGCCTCTTCTAATCTGCCTTGCGCTTTGAGGGTTACTCCCAAGTTGTCATGAGCCTCAGCAAAATCAGGCTTCAGCAATATAGCTTTCTTGTAGCTTGCTTCTGCTTCCTCTAATCTTCTCAGCTTTTTCAGTGTGTTTCCTAGGTTATTGTAGGCATCAGTATAGTCAGGTTTCAGCGCTATCGCTTTATTGTAACTGGCTTCAGCCTCTTCTAATCTACCTATCTCTTTAAGCGTTATACCCAAGTTGTAGTGGGCTTCAGCATGGTTAGGTTCCAACACAATAGCTTTCTTATAACTAGTTTCTGCCTCGCTAAGTCTTTCGAGTTTTCTTAGCGTTATACCTAAATTGTAGTGGGCTTGAGCATCCTGAGGCGCTAATTGAACAGACATCTTGTTAGGGAATAATGATTCATGAATTTTACCTGTCTGCCCATAAATAGCTCCCAGCGCCTTCCAGCCAAACTGATGTTCGGGAAATTTTTTCGTGATGGTCACTGCAAGCGCTTCAGATTCACTAAACCGCCCGCTCTGGAAGTGATCCAATAACTTACTGATTTGTTGCTGAGGTGGGCCAGCTCTGGATTTATTCTTAATCATAAACTATACAAGGAAAAACACAGACGTTCCCAACACTATGCTAGTCAGAAGCATACCTGTCAATTCAGTTTTTGGATCCTTCAACTTGATATCTTTCTCATCAATGATTCCTAAGTCTGAGTCAGTGCTTTGAGTAGATTTGATGAGGTTTGCTAGGTCAATCACATCCTTATTCTCCGATCCATTTTTCCTCTTCTTGATCTGCTGCTGCAACTTGAACTTCTCCGCCTCATACTAATCTTTGAATCTCAGTAAAGCAGTTCTCTTTCTCAAATCCTGAATATCCTTGAGAATCTCACTCTGCTTCTTCTCGTCTTCTGCAATCAACTCCTTGAACCCTGGCATGTCTGATCTCCTCTGAAAAATATATTAGATATTTTGTTTTTTTTGATGAGACATTCATAGTCACCACCTAAAGTCGTAATATGAGACCGTGATCTAATATAGATTCCACAGTTGAGATCCTGAGTTAGTAAATCTCCATTACAACAACAGTTACTTCCTTCCAGCCTTATCCCGCTCCTTCCTCTCCTTAATCTGCACCTTCGATTTGTGTCTCGCCACCTCCTCAGTTACCAGCAACCTAACTGCAAATAACTCTCATTTAACTTTTGACCAATAAACGACAGGAAGTTGGCAGAAATCTGAGTTCAGTATGAAACCATATCAATTAGAACCACCGTTCTCATTATCAAGATATACACTACGTTAGGATTTGATGATGGAAAGTTTATTCGAAAGTATGGTAATCGTGGTCACACTGATCTCTTTTTCAGCAACGCTGTTTCTTATCGGGACAGTCTTGCCAGATAAATTACAAACGGGAGAAATAAATCGGAAAATCAGTGATTTGGTGTTTGATAAATCCGAAAGATCAGGACGCGAGTTTTGACGTCTCGCGCCCAATGTATCGCTGCACCAAAATGAAGTCGCCGGAACCAAATTCAGGCATCCGGTGCACCGTTTTCCAACCATAATTTGGAATGGGCGTCTGACCTTGAGTTTTGCTAAAGCTTTCGTTTTTGATCTGATTAGATTTAACTGAAAACAACTGATTCGATAACATTTTTTAATTGCTGATATTAGTTTTGCGAATGGTGCTGCGTAAGACTTGCTTCCATTATACAAGCACTCAAAATTGAGGATATATTCGTGATACATCGAAAGTTTTTGCCAACGCTGTTGGCTATGGTGGTAACTCCAATGACCGACTCCGCGCTTGCGTCCTCTTATTACGTCTTTACAGACGCGGCAGGAGGAAAAGCGCTTTCAAATGGAAAACTAGAGGCAGCGGAGAGATATTTTAAAGGCAGCCTAGATTTCGCTGACCAAAATAACCTATGTGTGTTACAAGCTATTAATGGTGAAGTGTCTGAAGCAAAGGCTAGTTGCTCTATCGCGCTTGACCTTGTGAAATCAACTCGCTTGTCTGTTAGGCGTCGCGCTCTGCTTGATATTGNAGCAAATCTCGCTACGTTGGAAGGCGCTATCACGGACTCGGTTCAGGCAAGCGACGACTGATCGGTTTGAGCCAAGCTGAGAAAGGTGGGCGCGCGAGTGTCCACTCTCACTCACTTCACCAATCTAAATAAATCCTCTACCTTACATCCAAGACTTTCAGCAATTTTTAAAGCAAGAACAGTTGAAGGAACATATATTCCATTTTCGACCGCATTGATGCTTTTTCTCGAAACATTAGCTCTCTCGGATANCTCCTGTTGCGTTAAACCTGCANTCTTACGAAGTTTCTCAAGATTATTTAGAAGTTTTTTATGATCTTTGCCCAAAATTATTTCTTTTCGAAGACTTCAACTGCATTTGTTAATTCTTCACTTGTGTTTGGGTAAAGATAACCAGCAATTATTTGTCCTGAACCAATAGCGGCAACTAGCGCTCCAACACCCTTGAGCACCGAACCTAAAAAGAATACACCGAACAGAAACAGACCCACACCAGAAAATAATGTAACAACCCCCGTTCTTCTATAATTAATAGGCTCTTTTTTTCTGTCATCAAGCATGCCTATTAAGTCTTCGACTTTTGAAGGATTATCAATATTTTTCGATATCTCTAATATTGTTTTATTCTTATCCTTGCGCTCAAAATATAATAAAGTAAAGAGAGATACAGGCACTATTATTCCTGTCATTACCCCTAGCATCGGTATAATTAATTCAAAATCCATCTTCGTTCTCGCCAATAATGTAACGTAAACTTATCATTTATCATATGAGAAGTAAAGGTTACAAATCAAATTCTTGTATGATTTTTATATGGACAAAAAAATAAATAAATNCCTACAAGAGATTTATTCTGCCAACGAAGACAATCAGTAACCGCAGAGTGATTCAAAACAGCTATTAAGCTTATCAAACGCTGCTTTATAGCAGCGGCTGCTGTTGCGGCCAAAAACCCAAGATATTGACAGGGCGTACCCAATATCTTGATGCTCTAGCGGCAGCCTTCGGTTAGAATAGTTTCTTCGAGACTACGGCCTGATTTACCCTGTCAATACACGGAGAATAGATGTTTAGAACCGATATCAGCCTCGCAGAATTTGATCCGGAAATCAGTGCGGCTATCGAAGCTGAGAGATCCCGCCAGGAACAGCATATCGAACTCATTGCCTCGGAAAACCACGCCAGCCCTTTCATCATGGAAGCGCAGGGCTCAGTACTCACTAACAAGTATGCGGAAGGTTACCCTCGCAAGCGCTACTATGGCGGCTGCGAATTCGTCGACACTGTCGAAGAATTGGCCATTGCCCGCGCCATGGAGTTATTCGGCGCCGATTATGCCAACGTGCAGCCGCATTCCGGCTCCCAGGCTAATGCTGCAGTGTATATGGCATTGGCCAAGCCCGGTGACACAGTTCTGGGGATGAGCCTTGCCGATGGCGGCCACCTCACTCACGGTGCGACCGTCAGCTTCTCTGGGCGCATCTACAATGCGGTTCAGTACGGCCTCAATAACGAAACTGGCGAGATCGACTACGATCAGATTGCCAGGCTCGCCGAGGAGCACAAGCCCCGCATTCTTATGGGTGGTTTTTCAGCCTACTCGCGGATCGTAGACTGGCAGAAATTTCGTGATATTGCGGACAGTGTAGGTGCCTATATGGTAGTGGACATGGCGCATGTTTCAGGGTTGGTAGCGGCTGGCGTTTACCCGAGCCCGGTCAATATTGCGGATGTAACCACGTCGACAACCCACAAGACCTTGCGCGGTCCTCGCGGTGGTATCATTTTGGCGCGCGCTAATCCTGAGCTGGAGAAGAAGCTAAATTTCTCCGTTTTCCCCGAGAGTCAGGGTGGACCCTTGATGCACGTGATTGCGGCTAAGGCAGTCTGCTTTAAAGAAGCCATGAGCCCTGAATTCAAGGAATATCAGGAGCAGGTGGTCAAGAACGCCAAGGTCATGGCCCAGGGTTTTATAGATCGCGGCTACGACATCGTTTCAAATGGCACGGATGATCACCTGTTTCTGTTGAGCCTGATCCGTCAAGGTATCACCGGCAAGGATGCAGACGCGGCTCTGGACAAAGCCAATGTTACGGTCAATAAAAACGCAGTACCCAACGACCCGAACCCACCGTTTGTGACCAGCGGTCTGCGCATCGGTACGCCAGCGATAACCACTCGTGGTTTCGTTGAAGGCGATTGTGCGGAGCTAACCGGCTGGATGTGTGACGTGCTCGATGACCTTGATAACAAGGCCGTCATCGCCGAGGTCAAGCAAAAGGTTCTGGCTCTGTGCGCCAGGTATCCTGTTTACCAGCAAGCCTGAGTAGTGAGTTAAACCATGCACTGTCCCTTCTGCAGCGCGATCGATACCAAAGTCATTGATTCCCGATTAGTCACGGAAGGTAATCATGTGCGCCGCCGGCGTGAATGTATTACCTGTGAAGAGCGCTTCACTACCTATGAATCAGCTGAACTAGTGATGCCCCGCATCATCAAACAAAATGGCGTTCGCGAGCCATTCAACGAGGAAAAGCTCTTCGCTGGCTTGAATAAGGCGCTGGAAAAGCGACCGGTCAGCATCGAGCGCGTAGAGGAAGCTGTAAATCATATCAAGGCGAATCTGCGCTCGACCGGTGAACGGGAAATTCAGTCCCGCGCCGTAGGTGAGCAGGTAATGAAGGAGCTGCGAGAGCTGGACGAGGTGGCGTTTGTCCGTTTCGCCTCGGTCTATCGTAGCTTCAAGGACCTGGCTGAATTCAGGGCTGAAATCGACAAACTGTCAAAAGACAACCCCTGAGCCTTTGCAGCATATTATTCTCAGCCAAGGGCTGAGTCCAAATCTGCTGTCTATTCTGCTAGAATCTCGCTCCTTTTCAACTATCGTCATTGCCGCCGCTCCATCGAGTCGCTGCAGCTATCCGCCGCCAAGGGTTGCGGTTGTCGGAACTCATGCAACACAAACACAATACAGAGCTGGACGCGACCTTTCTTGACTGGCCAGTCCATATGCAGCGGGCACTGGATCTGGCAGATTCTGTGTTAACTGCTGCGCCGAATCCAAGAGTAGGCTGTGTGCTTGTCAATGACGGCCAGGTCATATCCGAGGGTTGGCACAGTGCTGCTGGTGCTGACCACGCGGAAGTTATGGCACTGACTAACGCCGGGCGAGATCCGCGTGGCGCCACCGCATTTGTCAGTCTTGAACCCTGTGCCCATCACGGGAAAACCGGCCCCTGCAGTGATGCCCTGATTGCGGCCGGTATCGTTCGGGTTGTTATCCCGATGCAGGATCCCAACCCGGAAGTTGCCGGTAAAGGCATTGCCAAGATGGAAGAAGCAGGCATTGAAGTCATTATGCTTCCTGATTTCGAGAGAGCAGCTCGCCGTCTGAATCCTGGATTCTTTCGTCGTATTGAACAGGGGCGCCCATTGGTTCGCATGAAGCTCGCGATGAGCCTCGACGGACGTACAGCCCTTGCCAATGGCGTTAGTAAATGGATTACGAATACCGCTTCACGGGCAGATGTGCAGCGGCTGCGCGCAGCCAGTAGCGCCGTTCTAACGGGGATAGGAACAGTGCTGGCGGACGATCCTTCCCTCAATGTGCGCAGGGGTGAGTTGGGTCTGAGTGAAGCACAGTTGCTGAATAATGAGCTGAATCTGCGAGAGCCGCCACTGCGTATTGTTCTCGATAGCAGACGCCGCATGCCCGCTACCGCAAAATTGCTTAGTTTGGATGGACGGGTAGTGCTCTATTCCACTGCTGGTGTCGAGGAATCTGAGCTGTCAGAAAACGGGAATGTCGACCGCAGGGTAGCAGGGGCGGGGGACAGAGTTGACCTTCAAACTGTGCTAGAATCCCTCGCCGCTGATTACCAATGTAATGAAGTTTTGATAGAGGCAGGTCCCACACTTTGTGGTGCTTTTTTACAAAGTAAGCTGGTTGATGAACTGGTGGTTTATATTGCGCCCAAACTTTTGGGTAGTGACGCCAAACCGTTGCTGGAACTCGTTGGCATTACGCAGATGTCAGGAGCGCCAGAATTTCAAATTGTTGAGACACAGCAGTTGGACAGTGACGTTAAGCTGGTGCTGAAACCTCAAGAAAATTCAGGATTTGCTGAATAGGCAAACAAAAGAGACCAAGGTCAATGTTTACAGGAATCGTTGAGAGTATAGGAAAGGTTGAAAGCCTAGAGCGCGTTCAGGATGAGTGGCGCCTGACGCTTGCCGCTGCCGATCTGGATCTGAGCGATGTCAAGTTAGGTGACAGTATTGCAGTGAGCGGCTGCTGTCTCACTGTAGTTAAACTCAGCAACACTGGATTCTCCGCAGATGTTTCCAATGAAACGCTCCGATGCACAACACTGGGAGAATTCGGGCCTGGCACTCCCGTAAATCTGGAAAAAGCCATGCTTGTCTCGAATCGTTTTGGCGGTCACATAGTAAGCGGTCACGTAGATGGGGTTGGGGAATTGGTCTCATCTAGCAATGAAGGCAAGAGCATCAAGCTGGTGTTTGCAGCTCCCGAGAATCTAACGAAATATATCGCAGCCAAAGGGTCAATTTGTATCGACGGTACCAGCCTGACTGTCAATGAAGTTGAAGGCATGCATTTCGCAATCAATATCATTCCACATACACAGGAGCAGACTGTTAGTGGCGCGTATCGGCCTGGGCAAAAAGTAAACCTCGAAGTCGACCTCATCGCACGCTACCTGGAGAAACTATTCTCCGGCAGTGATGGCGAGCACGCAGACGGTCGCGGTGTCAGTGAACAACTACTGGAGCAGCACGGCTTCAAGTAAAGCCACGCAGAATTCCCCATGAAACTTAATTCAATAGAAGAAATTATCGACGATATCCGCCTCGGCAAGATGGTGATATTGATGGATGATGAGGATCGCGAAAATGAAGGCGATCTGATCATTGCTGCCGAACGCGTGCAAACCGAAGACATTAACTTCATGGCAAAAAACGCGCGAGGATTGATTTGCCTCACACTTACCCACGAGCGATGTCAGCATTTGAAGCTGCCGCTGATGGTGAACGAGAACAACACGCCTTACAACACCAACTTCACCGTCTCTATTGAAGCGGCTACTGGCGTTACTACCGGTATTTCAGCAGCCGATCGTGCACGCACCATTCAGGTTGCGGTTGGCGGGGACTCCCAGCCTGAAGATATTGTTCAGCCCGGCCATATTTTTCCCATCATGGCGCAACCCGGTGGGGTATTGCGTCGTGCTGGTCATACCGAGGCTGGTTGCGACCTGGCCCGTCTGGCTGGGTATCAGCCTGCAGCGGCGATTGTTGAAATTATGAACGAAGATGGCTCAATGGCGCGCAGGGAAGATCTGGAGAAGTTCGCGGAGAAGCATGATCTCAAGATCGGTACCATCGTCGATCTGATTCACTACCGTATTGCCAATGAACACACGGTAACGCGCACCGATACCTACGAGATGGAGACAGCCCACGGGCCCTTCACCGTGCACAAGTTCGTGGATTCCATCAGCGGTAGTCTTCATCTGGCTTTTGTTAAAGGTGAGTTGGGTGCTGATGAGCCCACGTTAACCCGTGTGCATATTCCCAATACGCTGAGAGATACCTGCGAAGTATTCAACACCGAGCGCACTAGCTGGTCGTTTGGCAGCGCGCTGGCGCGGATTAGCGAAGAGGGTACGGGCGTGGCTGTGCTATTATCAAGTGAAGATTACGGGCAGAATCTGGAGCAAACGCTGGCGTCTGCCATGGCGGAGGGCAGCGAGACCGCCCAGCTGAATCGCGCTGGCAGTGATCTGACCATTGGAACTGGCTCACAGATACTTCGCGATCTAGGCGTGGGCAAGATGCGGCTGTTGGGTTTTCCCGCTCGATTTAACGCTATTTCTGGGTTCGATCTGGAAGTGGTGGAGTTTGTTGGTTTTAAAAAGTAAACCAGCGCTAAAACGCAGCAGGCGNTGTCTTGAANCCGGCGACGCAATCAAGAATTAACTAGACAGGTTTGGGCAATGAGTACTATTAAAACCATTGAAGGCGACTATCAAAATGCAAGTGCCCGTTACGGCATTGCGGTAGCTCGCTTCAACAGCTTCATCGTAGATCGGCTATTAGAAGGTGCCATCGATGCGCTGCAAAAACANGGTGTTATGGACCGCGACATTACTATAGCAAAGGTTCCTGGCGCCTATGAGCTCCCGCTTGCCNCCAAAATGATGGTGAGTACCGGCGAGTACGACGGCATCATTGCACTGGGAGCAGTGATCAGGGGTGGAACGCCTCATTTTGAGTATGTCGCTGGTGAATGTGTCAAGGGNTTGAGCCAGGTAGGCCTTGATGCTGGACTGCCTGTGACTTTCGGCGTGCTGACCGTGGATACTATTGAGCAAGCTGTCGAAAGAGCTGGCACCAAGGCTGGCAATAAGGGTGCAGAAGCGGCTATGACAGCTATCGAGATGGTTAGTTTGTCACGACAATTTAAAGTCTGATTCCGCTCTTCCATTCTCTGCTAATTTCTATCATCAGGTATGCCGGTGCGCAAGAAACCCCCTCTAGCACGACGTCGAAAAGCGCGGCAGCTCATTCTGCAGGCCTTATATCAATGGCTGCTGACCGACTCGGAACTCCCGGACATCAGCAAACAGTTCCATGAACAGAATCAGGGCAAGATCGACTGGGAGTTTTTCGATGAGGTATTGCCGGGTGTCCTGAAGTCGGTAGAGGCTCTCGATAAACATCTTCACCCCCTGCTTGACCGCAAACTCGAGGCGTTAGATCCCATTGAAAAAGCGCTGCTTTACTTGGGCACCTATGAGCTGGCCAATCGTATCGATGTACCTTACCGAGTTGTCATCAACGAGTGTGTTGAGCTCGCCAAGATGTTTGGCGCGACAGAGAGCCATAAATACATAAATGGTGTGCTGGACAAATTGGCCCCAGAGTTGCGCGCTGCAGAATATGGGCGCAGACCCTGATTCAAATTGAGCTGTCCATCCACTGTGGAGGCAAGCGCTGCAACTGCAATCATGTCACCGTCAGAATTTGAGCTGATCGAGCGTTATTTTAACTCTGTGTTTTCGCAGGGCCTGAGCCCGGGCATCAGCCTGGGAATAGGTGATGATGCTGCTGTGATTTCTCCAGCAGCTGGGCAACAAGGGTGTATCTGCACCGATGTGTTGGTTGCCGATGTTCATTTCCCAGCGGCTGCTGATCCCTCTGATATTGCACAACGTGCCCTGCGAGTTAACCTTAGTGATCTCGCCGCCATGGGCGCCACGCCAGTTTGTTTTACTCTAGGCCTGACCTTGCCCGCTGCAGATGAAGAGTGGTTGTCGCACTTCGCCGCAGGCTTATTTGCAGCGGCCAACCGGTTCGACTGTCCCCTGGTTGGCGGCGATACCACCAGAGGTCCATTAAACATTGCGATTACGGTGTATGGTGAAGTGCCGGTAGGCGAAGCGCTGCGCCGCAGCGGGGCCAAGGAAGGTGACAGTGTCTTCGTGACCGGCAGCCTGGGTAAAGGAAGAACCGCGCTTGAGGCTTTGGGTCTTGGGAAAACAGGCGAAAATACTGATGCGATAGAAGCTGTCAAAGGTTTTAGAGATATTAAAAGAAGTGACATGACTCCTGGTTACAAAGACTTCCTTTATCAGTGCTTCTATCAGCCAGAACCGCGTCTGACTTTCGCGTCGGCAGCCCGTCAGTATATTAATAGTGCAATTGACCTGTCCGACGGTCTCTACGCTGACTTGGGTCATCTGGCCAGAGCGTCGGGGCAGGCTATGCATGTTGATGCCGGGGCGCTGCCGTTCGCGGAAGCTGTGATTGCCCTCACTGATTCGGCGCAGCGACAAAGCGCAGCTCTTTTCGGCGGCGATGACTACGAAATCTGCTTTACGGCCGCGGTTGATAGCGCGCCCGCTCTTGAGTTAATTGCCGCAGAATCAGAAGTCGTAATTACTTGTATTGGTGAGGTCGCAGCGGGCACTGGCGTGACTGTGCGCGATGATGGCAACATTGTAAGCATGGAAGGAAATCATGGCTTTGACCATTTCAGGGGCGCAGAAAAATGAGCATACCCGCTGGCTTTAACAAGGCTAACCCTCTNCATTGGTTGGCCTATGGTCTCGGCAGTGGGTTTGCGCGAAAAGCACCCGGCACCTTTGGAACACTTGCGGCCCTTTTTCTNTATCTGCCAATGGCCCAGCTGTCTTTGCTGATTTACTGCGGGGTGGTACTGGTGGCGTTTATCGCCGGTATCTGGATATGTGGCCGTACTTCGGCGCAACTCGGGGTACATGACCCCGGCGGAATTGTATGGGATGAGTTTGTCGGCCTCTGGATTACCCTTATTGCTGTGCCCGGAGGTTGGTATGGAGTTGTATCAGGATTTGTGCTGTTCAGACTGTTGGATATTTTGAAGCCCTGGCCTATTAAATGGGTCGATAAACGCGTCGAGGGTGGACTCGGCATCATGCTTGATGATGTTTTAGCAGGTATAATCGCTTCCATGTGTTTGCATGGGTCCAGCCTGTTGTTGATGTAGTCGATAACAATATCTGAGCTTCAGGCCAGGTTGTACTGAGAGCACAAAGATAAATCCGAACTACACCAGAGCAATACCAGAGAGATTAGAGGGAAACTGTGTCAATTTCATATGTAGCTTCAGCGGCTCTCCCCACCCAGTGGGGACAATTTACAATCCATGGTTTCGAAGACTCGGCCAGCGGCAAAGAGCATGTGGCTCTGACCATGGGCGCACTTAAGCCTGGCGAGCCCGTTTTGTCTCGCTTGCACTCAGAGTGCCTCACCGGTGACTGCCTGTTTAGTCTGCGCTGTGATTGTGGACCGCAACTGCAGGCAGCGATGCAGCAAATTGCTGAAGCAGGTGCTGGACTCATTCTCTATTTACGCCAGGAAGGGCGTGGTATTGGACTATTGAACAAGATTAAGGCTTATGCGCTGCAAGATTCTGGCGCAGATACTGTTGAGGCCAATGTGCAGCTGGGTTTCAAACCCGATGCTCGGGAATACGAAATCTGCAAACCCATGTTGGATCATCTGCAGATCGATACCTTGAGGTTGCTTACCAACAACCCCCGTAAGGTAAATGCGCTGCAGGAGATGGGCATTGACGTTAGCGAAGTGGTGTCATTGCATACGGAAACCAACCCGCACAATGAAGGCTACCTTGCTGTTAAAGTGAACAAGCTGGGGCACATGAAGTAGCGGCGTACCCAAGCATTGCCCGGCAGCCACTAAACCCTAGGCATTAAACCTCGTTATCCGGTACCCGTCTTGACTTCTTCACACACGCTCACTGTAGACTTTCTCCGCCATGGTGAACCTGAAGGAGGAGATATTCTCCGTGGTCGCGTAAATCCCCAGCTTACTGAACTTGGCTGGAGACAGATGCGTGGGGCTGCCGCATTAGATTTGCATCACCAGTCTACCGANCTTACACCGAATTGGGATTGCATTATCTCCTCTCCATTGCGGCGCTGTCGCGAGTTTGCCGAGCTCATCGCTACCGTCTCTAACATTCCTCTTAAGGTTGATGAACAGTGGCAAGAGATAGACTATGGAGACTGGGACGGCATGCCTATCGGTGAATGGCGTCAGGTAGCCGCTGATCAGTTTCGGGCATTTCGTAAAGATATTGCTGCGCTTGCTCCCCCCAACGGGGAGGACTTCATGAGCTTCAAAACCCGCATACTCGACGCCTGGCAGGGACTAAGTAATCTGANGGAAAGCACACACATCCTGATAGTCACTCACGGTGGGGTTATGCGGGTTATTTTGCCAACCGTTTTGGGCATGCCGCTTAACCGCAGCTTTCCCCTGCATATTCCCTTTGCCTGCCTGAGCCGGGTTGTTGTGGAGTTTGAGGAGGACAGGTTCTCCGCCAGTTTGCTGTTTCACAATGGTGCTGAATACGCAGGCGGAGGCAACAGTGATAAGAGCTAAGCCACACGATTAACAACTAATTGTGAATGGTCTAACGCTTGTCGCAATATGATTGCCGAGCTAAGGCGCTGTGCGTGCTGAATCAATAAACTCGCACAGTTGGCGGGCGCCTAGCAGGGCCCGTGGGGTATGACGCTGCAGCAAATCCGGCGGAATGAAGTACAGACTGCCGTTTGCCACCGCTGTCAAGCTGGGCCAATTGCGCCAGCGATCAAGCCACTCCGGGCGTTCTTCGTGCATACCGCTGGCAACAATCACATCAGGATTTCTCGCGAGCACTGCCTCCACCGAGACCTTGGGTGCCACCATAGAAATGTCAGCAAAGACGTTGCGACCCCCACAAAGAGTAATGATGTCGTTGATCAGTTCGTTACCGCCGGCGGAGATCAAGGGTTGGTCCCAGACCTGGTAGAAAGTCGCCACTGGTGTCCGCCGAGCATAACTTTCATTGAGTGTGCGCAGCGCCCGCCTGAACGCATCACTGGCCGCGGCAGCCACGGGCGAAGTGCCTGTAAGCACACCCACATTGTCCAAGTGGTCAGCTATCGTTCCTAGATCTTTGGGTTCCGCCACATAGACAGTAATGCCCAATTCACGGAGCCGAGTTATCGAGGCTCGCGGATTGCCTGTCTGCCAGGCGATGATGAGATCTGGTGCCAGTGACAGGATGGTTTCCAGGTCCAGCAGATCATGTCGTCCAACGATTGGCAGTTGGATTGCGGCGGCCGGATAGTCACTGAATTCGACGACGCCTACCAGCCTGTTGCCGGCACCGGCTGCATAAATAATCTCGGTTAAAGAGGGGGCAAGACTGATGAGTCGTTCAGCGGGCCGCTTCAGGGTGATGACCGAGCCTTCATCATCAATGACTTCAACTGCAGCTGGGCTGTTCGCATGTGCACTGCTTTTAGCCTGGACGATTGCGCCAATGACTAAAGTGTAAAGTAAAAAACCAAGTTGTTGTTTTATGCTCAATAGTCGATGCCTTTTTGTACTTTAACACCATCATAGAAAGCATGTTTGGTCTCGCCGACCTCGCTGACGGTGTCGGCTATCTCGATCAATTCCTTGGATGCGTTTCGGCCTGTCACAATCACGTGCTGGGAGGGAGGTCGGGACTCCAAAGCCTGTAAGACCATTTCCTTGTCAAGATAACCGTAAGTCAGCATATAAGTCAGTTCATCCAGAACAACCACATCGAATGCCGGATTAGACAGCAGTTCAGCCGAACGTTTCCAGGTTGCACGAGCCGCGGCGATGTCCGCCTCTCGATCCTGCGTTTCCCAGGTAAAGCCAGTGGCCATCACATAGAAATAGACCAGCGGATTATCTTGGAACAACTTCTGCTCGCCGCAGTCCCATTTGCCCTTAATGAATTGCACCACACCACATTTGAGGCCGTGGCCAACACTTCGCGCCAGCATACCAAACGCTGAGGAGCTTTTGCCTTTGCCGTTGCCGGTCAAGATTACAAGAAGCCCTTTATCAATAGTTGCTTCTGCTATGCGTCCATCGATGTGTTCTTTTTTCCGCTGCATGGCACGCTTATGTCGCTCATTGCGTTCTGTTGAGTCGGCCATAATTTTCTCCTAACTGACTTATTCCCTTAGTTGCTAACGGGCTGAGTCCCAAGCGGGCAAGTGTAATAACAACCATGCAAACAGCATTAAGAAGCTTCATGGAAAAGACGAGGCGCTTGCTAAACA
>NYWC01000001.1 GCA_002684935.1 Gammaproteobacteria bacterium | reverse complement strand
TTTTTAGCAGCGAGTGGCGTCTATTTGGACCACTATGGCGCAACAAATCACAACTAATGACAATAAGTGGAAATAGCAAATCTGTGGTGATACCTTGCTTTAAGTAACGCAGGCTGCTGTGTCGGGTTGTCGTTGATTGGCTGCGAAGGTGCTTCGTTGGGCCGATTTGGACACGCTTCTGGCGGTGCTCGGTGTCTCGATGTCGGCGCTCGTCTCTTCCAGGAATGCCCCTCGCTAGCTTCAGACCGTCGACCTCAACGACGACGCGGACCGGGCGCACCGGGAACGTTTATCGTAAGCGGCGCGAATGAAGAACCAGCTTATAATTCTAGAGAGGCTTGAGGTTAATTATGATCAAAATACCCAACAAGATAAGTATCACTGGGCTGCTACTTTACTCGGCAGTCGCCGGAGCCCAGACCGCGCCCTCTCCCAATGCAGCTTTTGACGGACTGAAGATAACGCTGTGCGGCACTTCCTCTCCTCTGCCAGCGCCGGGCCGCGCGCAGGCTTGCGTAGCGGTAGAAACGCCCGATCATCTTTACATTGTCGATGCAGGCTCTGGGTCTGCGGCTACAGCACAGCTAAGCGGCATTCCTTTAGACAAAATGCGCGGTATTTTATTAACCCATTATCATTCTGATCACATATCCGATATCGGCGATTTCAATCTCAACTCATGGATAGCAGGCAGGCCAGCACCGTTGCAAATTATTGGGCCAGAAGGTGTCGACCGTATTGTTGAAGGTCTAAACATTACTTATGAATTGGACCGCGGCTACCGCGTAGCTCATCACGGCGCGGAGCTACTTAGTCCAGAACTTGGTGTCCTGCAGTCTCGCACGATAGGAGAAGACGTCATTGTGGATGAAGGTGGATTGCGGATCACTGCATTCGAAGTTTCTCATCCACCGATTGAGCCAGCCTATGGTTATCGATTGGATTACGGTGGTCGCTCTGTAGTGATCAGTGGCGATAGCTTAGTTACCGACAAAATTGTGGCAATATCTGATGGCGCCGATGTTGTGCTACATGACGCGATGGCTTTGCAGCTGGTACAAGGCGCAGAGTCTATGTCTCGCGCCGCGGGCAATACACGAATCGCAACCGTGCTCCACGATATTCAGGATTATCATGCAACCACTGAAGATTTAGTACGCCTGACAGCTGAGGCGGAGATTGGGCAACTTGCTTTATATCACCTTGTACCTGCCCCGAGAAACGCCATGGCAATTGCGGCATTCAATGGCGATTTACCTGAAGGTTCTCTCATTACAGAGGATGGCATGGTAATTTCTCTGCCTGCAAATTCGACAGAGATCACGGTGGATTGAACGAGAACAAGGAATTTAAGTGATAGCAAAAATGAACTGAGCTACACCCTATCGAAATCTNCGGCCGTCCGATCCGGTTGCCANTGCTATAAACAACCTGTTACTTGAGCAAAGTAACTAANACCGATCTGAATCAAGGCGACAGGNCAATAAGANGCTCGGGGTCAAATCCTATNCCCCCTAATAGCTGCTTCCTCNCGTTATCCCAAATTTTCTATAATCTGGTAGTGATCGATGATCCAGTACATCGTGAGGCGCGTAACNCTTACGGGGNAGNTGCNACATCCCCCATAGTAGGTTTTGATTTAATGTTTTTTNAGCTAAGCACTGATTTAGTCACTTGTTGGACCGACATAGCGCGGCGCTACCTAGCATCACTGCGGTTACTATTCGTCACACTTGCCCTCTCGCTCGCCAGCGTGTCGACCGCTCGCACTGAAAAAATCGCAGCTATCCCCTCAACAAGCACGGACGGCTCCTCATCGGACAGTGTCTTCGAGCTCTCAATCACATCAGACCAAATGGCCAATGCTTTAACAACCGCGAGTGACATTGAGCTATCCCTCTATTTAGTTCCACAAGAATCTCATCAAGGTCTTCAAGCAAACGTATACAGCGTTGTANACGCTGACGGACAATTCTTCAAGCTCACCGAAGATGGTTCTTACAGTGCTTGGGATGGTTCAATCAAAGATCTCACTCCCTTCGTTACGAATCAAACTCTATCCAATGAGAATCGCTTTACCCTCCTTNAGGGCAAGATGATTGAGGCCGACAGTTACTTTTTTTATATAGCTTACAATATCGAAGGCGAAAGTCGTCTTTTGTTTACCCCCGATCCTGCGCAAGTAGTTGTTTCCCCGTCTGGAGCCCACTTTGATGAAGCCTCCTCTCAAGCTGCTGAGACTTTCGAGGCGAAACTTGAATCGGCTGTTGTGCAGAAAAAATGTATTTTCTGTCATGTTGAAGGAGGACTTGCTCGCAACTCTTCATTGCAGTTTCAACGCACCAATACCGCCTCTGCCTTAAATAACTTCGAAACTCTCTCCGCCTATTTGGACGAGAAGGGAAGCGATATATTGCTTTCGAAAATATCGGGCGGCAACGACCATGCGGGGGGCATCCAGCTGAGTCAAGACAGCGATGGCTACAGGGCCTTCCAACAGGTGATTAACGAGTTAAATGAACTAGATAACACCACATATTATGCGTTCGGTGATTCCGAAAACAACGCAGCGTTNCAAACAGTAAGCTTTTTAACTGATGTGACGTTTGAGCAGCGGGAAATTACTCTCCGCCGGGCAACGCTGCTTTTGCAGGGCAGANTGCCGACTGAGGAGGAGAGTGAAGGCGTCGTGTCTGACGCCACTTTGCGTAGCTCGCTACGCAATCTCATGCAGGGTCCGGAATTTAGAGAGTTTGTAGTAAAGGCGACCAACGACAGATTGCTAATAGATGGGAGTATGTTTGGCCCCCTNAATGAAGGCCTTTCTAACTTTCTTTACCTACGGAATTTTGCCTACGAGCACAGGGAAAGCGACTACTTAGGTCTAATTAAGCGTCAATTGGATCGCGCCGCCTGGCAATCTGCTGGAGAGCTTATAGCTTACATAGTGGAAAACGAAAAACCATATACTGAAATATTAACGGCAGATTACATGATGATGAATCCGCTGATGAACAAGCTTCTTGAAGGTGACGCAACCTTTGATGAAAGGGACAATGATCAGACTTTTAAACCAGCTAAAATAACGGGGTACTATTACAATAAAGATGTGAGAAAGTTGGAATTAGGACTGCGTCAGAGTCCTTATGAAGCAATAGGGACTCCCATTACCAACTATCCGCACAGCGGACTTCTTACCGACTTTGGATTTCTCAATAGATTCCCCACAACTGCAACTAACCGAAATAGAGCAAGGGCGCGCTGGGTTTTTTACCACTTCCTCGATATCGATATCGAAAAATCATCTCAGCGCCCAACAGACGAAGCTGCNCTCAAAGATCAAAATAATCCGACGATGAATAACCCCAACTGCTCCGTCTGCCATGCAATCCTAGACCCCGTTGCTGGGGCATTTCATAATTGGAATTCGGATAACCTCTATCGCCCTAATGGAGTAGATACGCTTGATGAATATTACAAGTATCCAGAGCAAGGGCAGCCTCTGTATAGAAATGGTGACCAGTGGTATCGCGACATGAGAGAGCCTGGTCTCTTTGATGTAAAAATATCCGAACGAGATAACACCCTAACAAAACTAGCTGAGCTGATTATTGAAGAAGACGGCTTTTATCGCGCGGCTCCTAAGTTTTGGTGGTCTGCAATTTTTGGTGAGCCGATGATTGGGCTGCCAGCCGTAGAATCAGACCAGGGGTATGCAGAAAAGTACGCTGCATACTCCGCTCAGCAATCAGCCGTCAACGATTTCGCTTCGACTCTCCGCGAAGACCATGATGCTAAAGACATGCTGACAGAGATGTTGATGTCTGCTTGGTTCTCGGGAGAACAAAGCACATCCAATCCTTTTACCGAAGCACACTCGCTATCTTATCTCGGCAGTAANCAACTGCTTGACCCAGANCAACTTTCCAAGAAGACGCGATCGCTAACTGGCGTAGCATGGCGCGCCAGTTTAACCCCGCAAGGCATCATCCATTGGCCCTCTAAAAACATCGGAGTGCTTCTCGGGGGAATTGACGGTAGTAGCGTTACGGAGCGCGCGGTAGAGTTAACGCCAATGATATCTACGCTCATGTTAACTCACGCCGCAGAAACGTCTTGTTTAGCAGCTATTCGAGAATTTGAGTTACCTAAGGCAGATAGACGTCTATTTACGATGGTAGATGAGCTTACTAGCCCAGAGGGTTCAATCTTGGAAAACATAGTGGTGCCATCGACCGACAGAGAAGACTTCAAAGCGATGTCAATCACTGCCGATCTGCCCAAGGGGCCTGCATCTTTTAGAGTCGATTTCACTAATGATTACGCCGACTGCCGAGATGGTAAATGTATCGAAGATAGGAATATGTTGGTCAAATCTCTTAGCGTAACAAAACCCTCGGGTGATATAGTTTCGGTGCCCATCAGGAACGAAAACATACGTTATATGAATCCGGGATGCCGCCAATTCACAACCACAAGCGATGGAACCGAACTCCTTGGATGGTGGGGAAATTGTTACGCAGAGTTCTCCATTCAACTCACAGAACCCGGGCAACATACTTTTACCGCGGTCCTTTCAGCAGACATTCCAAGCATCACGGGTGGATTCGCAGAGGGGGCCATGTCGGCTTGGTCTAATACTCCTCTAGGCGAGATTGAGAGCTTAGCAACGGATAAAATCAAGAAGCAGATAGAGTATCTTTATGACCGATTGCTTGGGGCACCTANCGAGACAAGTCCCTCCGATATTGATATTGCCTATAACGTGTACCTAGCGAGTAGACAACGCTGGTTGAGCAACTCTCAACTCAGTTGCAACCTCTGGAATGACGGATTGATGCTTAAGGAATACCTGACGCCGGAAGAATTTAATGTGGTGCAGATTCCACAAGATGAGCACAGTAGGTATTTTCAAACCGACTGGGATAAAATAGGGCAATATCACGCGAGGTTTTTTCAGGATGAAAACGGTGCGAAATATTCTTGGACTGCCGTGTTAGCGTTGATCCTAAGTAATTTCCATTACTTGCATGAGTAGAATATGAGCTCTCGTAGAAATTTCATTAAGCTGTTGTCTGCTGCGGCCATCATAGGTGGTCACCCCTCNNTGTCGGCTCTTAACTCACCACAGACGAGAGGTAAATATTTGATAACCGTCCACGCTCAGGGAGGCTGGGACGTGACGTGTTTTTGTGATCCTAAGGAGAATGTAATTGGAGAGAGGAAGATCACTAATTGGTCTCTAGATAATGAAACAGCTTATGAGGGCGGTATCGCCTATGCGCCCTTTGCGCAAAACGAACAGTTTTTTAAGAAGCATGCTGACAAAACCCTTATTATAAACGGCGTAGACACTCAAACTAACTCTCATAGCACTGGTGTGATTGTTAGCTGGAGCGGGCGTACAGCGGGCGGTTTCCCATCGATTACGGCTTTAAACTCGGCCGTTAATGGCCCTTCCCTCGCGATGTCATANATTAACTTCGGCGTTTTTGGAAACACAGAGCGTCTCGTTCGATCCACTATACTCTCAGACGGCGTAGAAAGCCTTAGCGAGTTATTGTATCCAAACCCTCCCAACACGCGAAGTATTGATCCGGAGTTGTGGGCGCTTATACGCAAGCTAAACGCCCAAGACGCGACAGAGTATTTGGCTGATGAGCGACTCATCGCAGGGAATAAAGCAGTCGCAAAAGCATACATTCAATCAATGAATAACGTTGACCCACTGATCGAATTCTCTTCGAAATTGGGCAATTCCAATGATTGGGGATTTGCCGACGATGAATACCTTAAAAAGCAGGCTTTCTTTGCGATAACCGCGTTTGGAGCGGGGGTCAGCGTTTCTGCAGACTTGCGCGCACCTGGAAATTGGGATAGCCACAAGGACAATGACTCCCTGCAGACAAATAACTTGACACAACTAACTTCAGGCCTTGATTACCTATGGGACCTTGCAGAAGCAGCGGGTATAGCTGATGAGCTGATGGTAATAGTTGGAAGTGACTTCTCACGCACGCCTCACTATAACGCTGAAGATGGCAAAGACCATTGGTCTATTGGTAGTTATATGGTTATGGAAAAGAGTGCTCGTTTTGTNAACCGTACAATTGGAATTACAGATGAGCGCCACAATGCACTCAAGATAGACCCCGAGACATTGGAGGTTTCGAACTTTGGGAGCACTATAAACCCAAGCCACGTCCATGAATCGCTTCAAGACTACCTTGGCTTATCTAATGAGGTATTCAGGTTTACTAATAATGAGCGCATTGACTTTTTTGCAAGCTAAGGTACCGAGCGGCTATCGCTTGATTTCTTAAAATTTCACCCTGTACTTTGCCTTTCCGAAATTTCTGCACAGCTATTCGCCNGAAAAGGCTCCAGCCCGTTCGACAATTAGCTTCAGTCCCGTAGCAGTATTTTCCCAAACATTACCCCACAAACCGTACTCAATTAGCGCCCCCGAATCATCAAGCTGCCGATATCCACCCCAGCCTATAGCTATTGAATTACCAAGATCACGATAACCATAGGACCAAGCATCAAGCTCTATTCCNGCGACAGNATTCTGATTGAACGCCCCCAAAATATCTTCGCGGCCAGATATTATCCGATTGTTGTTTGAAACTNCTTGAATGCCGTCAGGTATAAATAAATCGGCAACTCCGCTAAAATTCCCTGTGTTAGTATTCAAAACGTAGGCGTTCACGCCGTCGTTGACTAGATTGGCCCCTGGCCCNTCATATGGTTGGCCTGTCACTTCTGGAGTCGACAAGCTGGCTTGCCTCATGCCATCTGGCGTTGCATCTCCCGCAGACTCCATTAGCATTGTCAGGGTATCTCCTTCCAGTTTGAATGCATTACCCCATAATCCCTGATTTATGACTCTGCCTGCAGAGTCGGTGACGCTATATGTTCCTGTTGCAACAACAATTTCTGAAGATAAAAATTTTGCCGTCGATGTCGTAGCCTCTATTTCAGTAGTGTCAAAGTTACCGCCAAAATCTTCCTCGAATTGTGCAATGATTGCCTCTCGTCCATACTCGGGAGTTTGTCTTGTAGACACTATTCGTACGGCATCTTCGGCATACAAATTTCCCATCGCGCCGGCATTTTTAGACGCCCAATTAGCAGAAAAAGATTCTGAATAGTTATCAACCAATNTCAAAGCTCTTGAATTAGATTGATCAATGTTTTGTTGGGCCTGATCTGAACAGCTTAAAAATAGGGTTAAACAGGCGGCTAGACAAACTGATTTAAGNTCATGTTTCATAATTATTCTCATTTTTAGTGGATTTATGTAGTAGACCTTTCTTTCAAAGGCCCTTCTAATCTTTCTAAGCTCCAGTAAACCACATGAATTGTCCTTAAAAAAATATCCACACGGAGCTAAGGAGTCATTCCTCTCTACCAAAGATATCGCTTCCGAACATACTGATAATATATTTATTCATCGCCATTGCTCTTGCCAAAGGATTAATGGTACTTCTAACGACCGTTTTACTTCCGTCTGAATAACTTCCGGCTTTGTCCTTTCAGACTAGGATGCCATCTCGATGTCATAGCCCAAACCATAGTTATGCCAAATCTGCTACATACCTCATCTTGGACCACNATGTCCGTATATGTCCTACGGAATTACGAGACTGATACCGTCGAATGCATGATTGGGCAAACAGTAGTGCTGTGGTAACGCAGCCCTGAGCAAGACACAGGCTTTTGCAATGAGTTTCGGCTGACTGTAAGCGAGGAACTCATATTCCGTCGGTCTCGACTTCAAATCCAGGTAGGCACGCTCGTAAAACCAATAAGTTAGACTCCTTCATTTCTTAAGGTTGCATTACGAGAGCCATCTGGGTTTACGGTAACATTGAGAGGCAGCCACTCTTCTTGATCACATATGAATAACAAACAACCTTCAACAAGGAAGTTACCGTTGCTCAAAAGAGAGAGTTGCGCATCATAAAATCTCCCTCTTTTCGGGTCGTATATTTTACCGCCATCCAATTTTTTTTTACGCACTTNACTTTTTCCNAAACCATCAAAAATATTGATGCCTACTAACGCTCGGTCTCGAAGTTTTTCTTCCTTATTATTTTCATCAAGTACAGTTAAAGGATCTACTCCATCTTCAACAAATACATGTACTATTTCAGCACAAATCAAATCATGACAAACTTTTACCTCTATGATGGCACCAGACGTTGCCCAAAAACCCTCTATTGTGTTTCCTTGCGCATGAATATCAAATGAAATAAAGGCTAGNACTAATGTCCAGAATAGCTTGTTCATTGTTTGGATGGCTCATCTCTATTAACACAGTGCTCCTATAGGGAACCATAAATTGAATAACGATTCAATTATATTTTGTTTAATAATTAGGCGCTTTAGTCACGCGCATCAAAGATTGTGTAGTTAGCTATACTTTCTTTTTATAGGGAGCCGGCTTGTTTCTTTACTATTTAGTTTATAATCCTTAAGCNAAAAGCTATTCTAAAGGAAGCACTGATGTTACATCCTAATTTANAGCTCNCTTATAGANATTATTATTAAAATATTACAGACATAATTGTTCANTGAATTAAGTATACTCCCCTATTTTTCGGCGGCTTTAGCCTTATCTTTTTTGGCCAAAATGCAATAACGCGTACAGCGAACGGTATGCCAACTTGATCGACAATAACTTCAATTGATCTTACTTCAATGGAATCTGTCATAATAGTCCATTGAGTGGCAGACGATGGCGGNTGGGCTCACGTTAACCGTCACTGATACAGCCTGAATTTNCCTGATATTTTCTAGAGTTAANATCATAGAAANTTATGCGAGGTTCGCAATNNGCTTAAACTTGCTACACAGATATATTCAAGCAACAAACTGTCAACGGAGTGACCGTCCACGGATACCCTGTTTCAGATGTAAGTCAGCGGCTTGGTATTTTTAGCAAGGGCCTTTACGAGCAGGCCAAGAAATTCAGCCAGCGTCAGGCGAAGCGAAAAAAATCATCCAATCAGCGTGCCGAGATTGTGCAATTGAAACGCGAACTCAAACACTCTGAACAGAACAGAGCCAGATTAAAGGAAGCGGCCGCCTTCTTTAAAGGTTAGTGAAAGAGCCGTACGGGCTCATTGGGCACGCTCTGAGCAATACCCGTAGTTTATTCTATAAAAGTTGCATGGATTATCTGCTAAAGTCGGGTAAAGGGTGCTTCCGCATGCAATGACACGCTAAGACTCAAATAACCTAGGAAGTTACGCTTAAGACAAGGCATCCCGATCATACTGTCCCGCTTAGGTACCCACGTGTGGGTATACATATCGCAAAACATGGACATCCTCAGAATGAAGATTAGCTGTGCAACAGATTCTTATCTGGCCTAATTGGGATAATACTCAGAAGCAATATGATCGNTTNAATGNATTCTTTAAAAATGACCTACGGTAACTCTAAATTCCACTTATTCATCTCGTTGAGAACTGAATAAGACGTCCAATCGAATTTTAAGGGTGTTACGGTTATGTAACCTTTCTGATAAGCATAGGTGTCACTTACCGGGTTGGCGCTATCGACTCTTATGCGTCTAGGCTCGAAAGACGGCTCTCCTCCATCCACTTGAGTCATATCGTAGGATGCTGTTTTCAAATATGAATCTCCCATCGCACGTAAAGCCACACCTTGAAGCTCACCGGCAGGTATATTAANCGCAATAACAACTCCGTGAGGNGGTGTCGTTTCTTGGTATCTTGTAACAAATTGAGAAACGAATCTGGCAGAATCTTCCGTATTAACTCCTGAGACTTCTTGTGAAACTGCAATAGCGGGAATTCCATGGTAAAGGCTCTCCATAGCGGCTCCAACCGTACCCGATAAGTGAGAGACATTCCCTACATTCGCGCCGCGGTTGATCCCAGATATGACCAAATCAAAATCCCGATCTTTACTCAACTGCACAACCGCAAACCTGACAGCATCAGCTGGCCTACCTGATACNGAATAAGACTCAACTGAGCCCTNTAGATNCACTTTTTTTACTACAAGAGGGCCACCGATACTTGACTGACTGCTCCCAGACTGGTTAGTTTCCGGGGCGACTACCACTACTTCGACTCCGGCGATTAAAGAGAGTTCGCCAACAAGTATGTGGAGAAGAGGAGAGGCTACTCCATCATCGTTTGTAACCAGTATGCGATAATCCTCAGCANTTAATCCATTGCAAAAAGAAAGAATTAAAAATACTGTCGACACGATAATTGTGTTTTTAATGCCACGACTATCCATTATCACNCTCATTTAGTTAGTATACAGACAGAACTTAAACTAGCTTAGTAAGATACAGTAAAGATATGAAAAAAATAGTGCTTGTAAAGTATATTTTGAGCTTTGCCCTTATTGTGACGTCTGTNGCTATAAAAGCTCAACAAAATAACTTGGCGTATGCTGTTGCATGGAAACAATCGGCTGCAGAACATGTAGCGTTATACCATCAAGGTTTTAATATAGCTAAGTTGCAGGTTGAGCAAGCAATAAATGATGNAAATAAACAGCAAAAGCCGCTAGCAATTATCTCAGATGTGGATGAAACTCTTCTGCTCGCGGATTCTTATTGGGCCTACATGNTAGCTAACGGAAGAGATTTTTTTGATGATGCAGTATGGGACTTATGGGTCAAAGAGGACCTTTTTTCAGCCAGCCCCGGGTCCCTCGAATTTGCCGAATTCTGCAGAATTAATAATATTGAGATGTTTTACGTCACCAATAGGGATCAAGGTGAGAAGACCTTCGAGATAGCAAAGCAGAATCTTGAAACAGCTGGATTTCACGATGTCGATGCTGAACATCTCTTTGTGCTCAGAGAAACATCTAATAAGGATATAATCCAACAGGGTATTATGAANGACTTTCAGGTCGTCACTGTATTGGGTGATAATCTTAACGACTTTTCTAGGGATTACTACTTAACAGATGTTGAACAGCGCAAATCTCTGGCAGAAAAAAGAAGTCACCTTTTTGGCATAGAGCACATCGTATTTCCAAATCCGACCGATGGNCATTGGATGAGAGCTATATTTGGGACATCAGAGCCAACTGCAACTCCGCCAAATAGAGAGTTACTTCATGAAGCCGCTTCCAGAGACGCTTGGTCTATGGATGAATAACAGCAATTTNCTNAGNGGTCTCCCGCNAAAATGCGTGAAANGACTGCAGATGAGTATCGANGGCATANCTNNCGGCTTACACCAACNTTCTTCGATAACTGCNGTATTTANCTTCAANATTAATGAATNGAGTAATCCGTGGGGNCAGACTTAGCACCATCACAAACCGCAGACTTTGCNCCTGAGCTCATCGCTCTTTGCCAACTCAAACGTAGCCTTTGACAAGTATTAAACAAGCAGCCGTCAGTGGTCTCAGGGTGGTTATGCAGTATTTCAAGATGCTCATAGATGGCCTTGGCGGTCGTTTTCTCTCCATATTGAGCATACCTGGTTAATAAATAAAGCAATGNAGAAACAATTAATTCCTGGTCCGGAATTTCAGACTTCATAAAGCATTACCAACAAGCGAGGTTTTGAGCATGTTTGATTGATTCGTAATCCATTTGCCTACATTCGGGTGAGGTAACAAACCAAGGCCATTTGAGCGGAACGTAAGGTTATGGAGTACCTGCCGATAGGGGCCAAAGCCTTGAACTCTGTAAGGTATGACTATCACGTCGTCACCCCTGTCCTGTGCTGCCCCTATAAAGCTACGTATTTCTATTTCTGAATCTGATCTTTTCCCCATCCAGTCCTCTCTCAAAGAAAAGACTCTAATTTCATTTACTCCGAGCTCTGCTTCAGCGAGCCTTGTTCTTTCGGTTATTAATCTTATCCAATCCGAGTTCTCATCATCATCACCCGTGCCATGAGCAATGACAACNATAGTTTCCATACTCGGATTTTTGCTTAGGCTGGCTATTCGATCTCTTATTACAGCATCCATCTCAGTGCTACTTGCTAAACCTTCTTTAGAAAGTGAAAATTTGAGCTTAGAGTCAATGTTCCAAAATCCCATAGGCATTGACATTTGATCACGATCGCCATTTCTTGCAGCCCNCTCTTCTTTAGAAGGTGCCCCTTCCGTTAAGCCTAGTATCATTTGGGTTCGGTCAAACCAGCTTTTACCAGAAACGAACAGCCTCACTACGCCTGCGTGTGTAATCCCTCGATCCTCCAGTCTTCGAGCNGCGCTCTCGATACTGCCGGCGTCAGCCATACCAAATGCAATTTCAATTGGCATTGACGCATCAATGTCTGACGCAATGGATGTTACGGCATCGTTCCACTCAGATGAACCGCCATGGGCCATCAGAAGNACTCCAAACCGTGCTTCACTATTTACGCTGGCTTGNTTATTTGCCCCATCTGTCTCATGAGGTTGGGTCAGACAACCCGATAAAACCAAACAGGTCGCTANAGAAAAAAAAGTACTAAACTTCGNATACATAACTTTTCGCCTTGCTCGAATTAAAAGTTGGCATTGATTCCAAGCCGAAAGTTTGTGCCTGGCTGATAATTATTGAGAATTGTGTCTGCAGCGGTAACTTTGTTTAACCCTTGTATGCTTTGCCATCTAGCATACTCTTCGTCAAAGATATTNAAGACTCCAACTCTGACCGAAAGTGCCTCACCGATTCTTAGATCAGCAACAAGGTCTAGAACTTGATATCCCTCTGCTCCCGTTACATTATCAGAGGAGACTTTAGTTTTATCAGATACAACTGTCCAAAATAGCTCCCCCCCCCCAGTTGCTGACAGTGCTGTCATATCTCAGACTGTTCACTAAATTCACTGGATCAACCGAATCTAGGTGTTGGCTTGTTTCTTTGTCTCTGCCCATCGCGTACGCGATAGAAGATCTCATCCTCCAGTTTTCGTTGAAATATAGGAAAGCTGTGGCTTCAGCCCCCTGAATTTCTACATCGTCAATGTTTTGGTTTTGATACAACGATACCGATCCGCTTCTGCCGATATAGTTACTCGATATGAAGTCTTTATAGGAGTTTTTGAAGACAGATATACTNACATACGCGTTTTCATAGTCCGCGCGAAGGCCGAATTCAAAGCTTTTACTTGTTTCAGCTTCGATGCTAGGGTTGGGCACTACAGCGTACTGATATGCAAGATTCGCGAAAGCCTGATTAGACTCATTAAAGTTCGGCGGGCGATAGCCTTCAGCATACTGTGCGAATAGTGAGTAAGACTCGCCAATATCATAAAGCGCCCCAAGGCTCAGTGAAAACTTACCATCATCAAAGTCTCGAACAGGATATCCATAGCCTTCTACGGTACTAGTCCCATCGAGCAACGAGTCTACTGTTGCCGCCAATTCATAACGGTCATATCGAATGCCAGGTATGAGCGACAAACCAATATCCCCAATTTGTACCTCGTCCTGCAAGTAGAACCCTAGCCTAGTTGTTGTTGTATCTGGGAAGCTTTTGTTCGGNAAAACCTCTGCTGGTGCCATTGGAAAAGCNGAAATTGCCCTTGTTATGGAACCTGAAGANATTTCTGTGTCGGAACGATCTCTTGGACGTAATGTCTCTGTTTCATCAAAATTNAAACCGTAGGAGATATTATGAACCAGAGATTCTGTTTCGATTGACTTTCTCAGATTTAAATTTAGTGCCAGAGTTTCTTGTTCAAATCCAAAAGTTGTATCCCTTATTGCGGCTGCGCCTGCAAAGGATCGCGGGTTTCTGGGATCTACAAATGAATAACTCGTTCGNTCCTGTAAGGTTCTTTGCGTTGAATCAGTCTTCTGAAAATTCATTAAAAATTGGAGATCATCAAAAATTCCAGAGCTACGCAGCAAGTTATACTCTAATCCCGTTCTTGTGCGTTCTGATTTGTCAAAACCTATTGAGCTAGTTACTGCACTACCTCCTCTTCCGAGCATATCTGACAAGAGATTGAAGTCGCGGTTTTCCACAAATGATTCAAAACTTATGGCCAAATTCTGATTTTCAGAAATATTCCAGAATGCCTTAATTAAGCCTCCCTGCGTGTCTCCATCTTGCGGATTAACCGAACCAGACCCGTTGAGCTGATGCTCTGAAAAATCTCGTTGAGTTAGTTGAGCAATTAGACCAAGGCTCCCATTTTGAACAGCAGCCGTGGCCCCAGCTTTGAGTTGGTCATCCGCATCTGAAGCGGAGGTGCGTAGCCCAAAGTAAGTCCCACTATTACTGCCAACATAATCCCGAGCAGTTTTTGTNTGAAAAACAACAGCACCTCCCATAGCATCGGCNCCATATAGNACTGATGCNGGACCCCTGATGATCTGNACACCTTGCAAGTTGTCCATCTCAAATGTGTCTTTACCGTTACCGAAATAGATGTCACTACTGCGAACACCGTCAATGACGTGTAAGACACGATTGCCACCTATGCCGCGAATAGTGAACCCTTGATTGCCGCCTCGTGAGTTAGTTCCCATTGAAACTCCAGGCTGATAACGAACAACATCGTCTAGATCATCCACCATTTCTTTTTCTATGTTTTCAATTGTGACAAGAGAGATGGTGCCGGCGATATTTTGAATGGTNCTATCTTGTCGCGTAGCTGTAACGGATAATTCCTCGATACGAANGANATCCTGTGCCACAACACTTGGATTGTAAAATTGAGCAGTTATAGCAAGGAGACTTAGAATTAATCTGAGGGGTTTGTTCGAAAAAAAACAGGATTCGCAGTGCATGATTTAGACCTTAAAAAAAGTCTGGCTGGCTGCTCCTGGAGTAGGTAACGCTTGCTGGCTCGACGAGAGATGGTATTAATGATTAGGCTTTGATTATTTGGTCAGTATAAGTTTGTCATTAGAGGTAATTCTCAAAGTGTAAAGTTTTCCATTGTGCTCAATAAATACAGAATGCTGACCTTTGAATATAGCTTCACTACTCAAGGTTGGTTGTGGATTTTGAGCTTTCTCAGTAGTCATCTTTAGCTTGGCGNTGTGCGTCGTCTACGCGCCTTTCGTGAATTNGANANATTCTGCNTATCGTAATCCAAATTCTTTTTTGATGCAAATGATAATTATTCGCATTTATANGGTACTGACNATNTTTNAGATTCAGTAATATCGCAAGCTGTCGNAGTCCATAGAAAACGGGAAACCAGGCTNCAATGAAGCAATGCCCCATAACGGCGCTACTCTAACGACAGAATTCCTGTCTTTATTGAATTGATTGTCTAACCTGGCGCTGGACAGATTCGTAAATTCCAGCAGGTCACCTTTAGGCGGGAGCTGGGTATGATCTTCGTCTCGAGACGAGCTATCTCGATCGCCGCAGTTGAGCACTTTAGGGTGCCGTAGTTTTATAGATCAATATTGGGATAGCCATCTGTAAAGTACACACGACTATGATGGAACATGTGGGACTCGGGAAGGTTAGAGAAGATTTCCCTGTTTGCGTGGTCAGGATGCATCCGGTTGGACTTCAAAAATTACATCGAGTGTNGTAATCGTACGTCACTTTGAGCGATTATANATTTGATGGAGCTCGAGTTTAGGAATTANAAAGCGAGCTGTGAGTTTGTCGCTCTTGATCAAATGTTTAGAAATCCTCTGATTTTCTAAACCTCCATAACCAAAGACTAAGTAGAACCCCAAAAACCTGTAGAAGCAAACGGATAAAATGACCCTCCGCAGTAAGTGAGCTACCGTCACCAAGCTCAAGATCATACATCCACATATAGATATTTGCGGGGTAAACGCAGATCAGAAAAATTGCACTTCCTAGTCCCGTGACTTTTCTCAAGCTTGGTAAAATAAACCCAACTCCAAGAACTAATTCTGCGGCGCCACTGATATACACCCACAACCTTGAAGGGCCTGGGATGGGGGGAACTATAGGCTCNAACCATTGAGGGTCAAAGAAATGCAAAGCTCCAGCATAAAGCCAAAAAATTGCGGCAGCTAAACATAGAAAATGCCAGATAAAATTTCTCATGTAGTAACTCAAACTCCTTTACGATCTTTGCAAGTGAACCNGATAGAGGAAAGCGTAATTAGAGTCTCCATGGTCTAAGTNCCAAGGNCAAGCAATCTGGAAAGATCACCTAACTGAAAGCNATTTTCGTCCTCTAATTTAGCGGTTTTTTCACCACGATAAGCCAGCGACGCAACATGCCAAAGTAGATTNCAATTAGTGAGAAAAATAATGCTGCGTTGTTGAAGNGATTTAAACCAAGCAGCCTGTTATGGTGAGTCTCGGTTTATTGNCCGCGAGGACCTTTCANTCCGTCTGTCCNGAGAAGCTATAGTTTTTAATACAAAAAAATCGACCNTCTNTTATTTCAAACAANNANCTATTTCACAATAATCTAAAATCATTATTTGATTCAATGTATTTAAAAATACATCTTATCGTCTTGCTGATTTCTTCATCAACAGAGTTGTATCCTTGAAATCCATAAGCCGAATATATTTTTTGCAGCTCTTTGAAGTCGGCATTATCTATGTCAANCTCGAATTGAGGCTCTGCAGAAAAACACCCCTCACCGCATTGTTCTCTTACAGTGCCAAAAACTAAATCTCTGTCTTCAGATTTCAGAACAGAGCTAACGCANNGTTGAACGATTTCTTCNTTTGAGGATACCGAGTTCTGTTCTTTTAACGCGTCCAATGTCCAGAGATGTGAATCTTTTAAACTAAGACTAATTTCCACTATTTTACTCCTAAATAAATGCAGGTCTTTTCATCGTATTCAAATATACATAAGTCCTTTAGCCACCGCTATATGCTTACTGAGTCTTCTGCTGTCTCAGAATCAACATCAAATGAGACGGCAATTCTTTCTCCTGTAAGGACTGTTTTTGGTTTTCCCGCATGTGCTAAGCCACCATCTTTTAACAGAAAGACGGTATCTCCATATCTTCTGACCGATGCGATATCATGAATAACCAAAACTATGCCAATTCCGCTGTCTGCCGCTGCCCTGAGGATTTTCATGACTGTTCGCGCCTGTTTAAGATCCAAGGAGGCCGTAGGCTCATCGAGCAATAGGAATTTTTTTTCACCAACTGAAGCGTCTTCAACGGAAACTTGCGCAAGCGCTTTAGCAAGGAGAATTCTTTGTCTCTCACCCCCTGAAAGGGTCATTAACTCCCTATCGGCTAAATGTAGCGCATCGACGGTCCGTAATGATTTCTCAACATGCTCTAACGTTAAGAGCTGGCTCTCTGCGAACGGGGCTCGCCCCAGTTGGACCATTTCCCATACTTTTAGTCCGAATGCAGGAGAAGTTTGCTGAGGCATAACCGCTCGAAGCAGCGCTAGTTCCCTTGCCGAATAAGAAGAGACTTCTGCTCGATTTAAGAGAGTGGTTCCGCTCGTCGGGGCAAGATCACCCGACATCAATTTTAGCGCAGTTGATTTTCCAGCCCCGTTTGGACCAACGATCGCAGACAGCGCACCGGCCTCACACCTTATGTTTAAATCTTTTAGCAAACGCTTTCTATCAACGGTGTAATTTACTTCTTCCAGACAAAGGCTCATGGCATCCAGCCCTTATATCGAGCGAGTAGCCAAATAAAAAACGGAGCGCCGACTAAACTAGTTATTATCCCCAGTGGAAGCTCTGCCGGTGAAACCGCAATGCGAGCCAGAATATCGGCGGTCAAAATGAGAATTACACCGAGTAGCGCTGCGCCCGGAAGGACTAATCGATGATCAGTTCCTACCATAAGCCTAATTAAGTGAGGCGCTACCAGCCCAATAAAACCTATTATCCCCGAGACAGAAACGGCTGCGGCCGTAGTCATTGCTGGGAGCATGATCATCCTGCGTTTAAGCTTAGCCGTATCGCAACCCAGGTGTTTTGCGTCAACTTCTCCTACTGCAAAAAGATTGAGGTTTTTCGCATCTCTCAAAATCAACGCCGAGGCTAGGGCCATTACAAGCATAGAAGGCCATATCTTGGTCCATATCGCTCCTCCAAGGCTTCCTAAGGTCCAAAAGTTGATAGATCGTAATTGTGTATCGTCGCTCACAAAAACGAGAAAACCGAGGGCTGCAGCTGATAGAGCATTTATAGCTATGCCGGAGAGGAGCATGGCTGCAACGGAGACATGACCACGCCTAGACCCTATTTGGTATACCAAAACCATCGCGAATAGGGAGCCAAGAAATGCAAAAGCTGGAAGCGCGAATATCATGAGAAAATCAGGTATGAAAGTGAGGGTCGGTCCGAAGATAAGCCAGATAGATGCACCTAGAGCACCACCGGAAGAAACCCCAATTAGCCCAGGGTCAACAAGAGGGTTACGAAAAAGGCCCTGAAGTGCTGCACCTGAAATCCCCAAAGCTGCGCCCACGCAAACACCGAGGAAAACTCTTGGTAATCTTATGACACTCACTATTGCCGAAGACCCTGACATGGCCGTTGGATCCGCACCAAAAGATCGCTTAAAGCCCTGCCAGATAGCAGAAATGGGTATTTCGACGGGCCCTGTAAGGATTGAAATTACTACAGCTACTAGGGCCATGCCTCCGAGTATCGAAAGAGCCAACACTCGATTAGATTTTGATTGATTAGATAAGTAAACAATTGAGTTTGTGTGGACGGGGCTTTCCATTATTCTTCGATAGATTTTGTTGCGCCCAGTCCCTCATGAAACCGATCAGCTACATATGCAACTGCTTCGGGTAATCGGGGGCCAAATCCAAGAAGAAACAAACCATCTATTGGTAAGATGTTTCCCGATCGGGCNGCGGGAGTCATTCCTAATGCGGGATGCTCCTGAATCGTCTCGATTCCACCCAAAGATGCTAGGGAGTGCTCCATCATCATTATTATGTCAGGTCTAGCATTAGCTAAAGCTTCATACGAATATGCCTTGTAGCCGCTTTGACTTGCAAAAATATTTTCACCTTTAGCTAGATTGATAATTGCATCAGCAGCGGTNTCTTTGCCAGCTGCCATGGGGGACCCATCTGCCGCACTCATCAAAAACAAAACCTTTGGTTTGCGCGAAACAGCAGCTAATTTCTCGTCGATATTCTGCATCTTTCCAATGATATTTTGCGAAAGTTGCTGGGCTTCAGGCTCGGCGTCAAGAGTTTTTCCGATGGTATCTATGCGTTTCAATAAACCAGCAAGATTGAACCCCTCCTCGGTCAAAACGAATGGAATCCCNGTTTGCCTAATCTGCTCCACTACCTCGGGTGGGCCTGTCTCGGAGGATGCAATTATCATATCGGGTGAAAGGGACAAAAGGCCCTCTGCTCCCAACTGCCTGACATACCCAACGTCGGGAAGGCTTGTAACACTCTCAGGGTGAAAACTAGTAGTGTCCCTACCGATTACCTGATCAATTTTCCCGAGTGCATAAATTATCTCGGTTATATCACCACCTATACTAATTACACCTNGTGNCTCTTGCGATGTTTCCCCGCANCCTGCAATTAATAAAAAAGCACTAAATGCCAATCNCCGTCTGGTAATTTTTAAGATAGTTTTATGATGCGGTATTCTCAATTATTAGCTCCATCAAAAGCTTGGCAGGCTAGCGACTATGTCTCGCCAGCTAGATAATTCAGTTTTACCAGGCTTTCGCTCACCGAAAAATTGGCAAAAACAATTGCCCGCCTCATTGAATATCTCAACAGAAGTNACTGTTCCGTCTGAAGTCGGTTTCTGTACCGCCCAAATTCCCTCGACTGCGTTTTGATTCAAGTGAAGGTTGAAATTTTTATCCAAAATATTAAGCCAGTGCCCCATAATTTTTATCTTGTGAATAATTCCAGTGTGAATTTGGATGCACCCCGGATTACCGACAAAACACATTATTGATGTTTGATCCTTTACGGCATTCTCAAGAAGTTCTCCGAGACAGTCATTCGTTAGCCTTCTGGTAAATTTTCCCTCAGCAAGCCGCATCGACTGGCGTCGGCCGACACCAAATTCATGCAACATACCAAAAAAATGATGTGTATCTTTTAGGTTTTCCCAATGGGTAAGGAACTTGACTCTATCCAAGTCTTCATCAGGGGCATTGTCCCTTCCAATTGGCAAACTATGGATCTTGAGGTGAGTTTCCTGCTCTCGTGCAGAGAATCTTTTCACTAAAGTACGATAGGGCTTTAAACAGCTATCTTTGGGAAGATAAACCTTATGAACAGCTTGACCGTCGATATCAAAGAACTGAAGGCTGTGCCTTTTGCCGGAAGCTACGACCTCTGAAACAGCAAATCCAAAATGCCAGTGGCTCATGAAAAGGCGTAAGTCTATATCCCTATTTAGAACTATACCGTGACCAGGCCCGATACTAATATTTGCAAATTCGCCGTGTTTTTCATGAACGCAGTCCTCATTGCGGGTTAAGACCATAACCGAGCCTAGGCTTGGCAGGGAACGAATAAGCTCCGCCCAATCGCCTTCAAGTCTTATGATCTCCTGGCTTGTCCGACTTCCCAGTAACTCTGCCTCTGATGTCCCGATCTCAAGTGCTAAATCCCTAGCCCTCATTTTGGGACGCTCCAATTTGAGCTGCTCAAACCTCATCCGTATTTCCGTTCTGAGTAGGCGGTTTGGCTCGACTGTATAAGTAGCAGTTTTCATCATCGAAATTATCTGATCAGTGACTTGTATTAACTTGAGCTGGTTTTTTTAACCCACGTTGCTTAACGTAATTGCGTAATTGAAACTGTCCCATCAATGCTAATGAGAATCATTATCATTTCAAATGACCGATTTTGCAAGCCAAATTGAAGAGATTTCCCGTCCGTTTTATGAGAAGCACCACAGCCATAGCAGTGAAAATTAACTTCTTCCTCCTCGATGATTGCTGACAGAAGCGGTCGTGGATGTTTAGGGGCGGGCTTTTGGACTATATTTCGAGCACTGCGATCCAACTGGTTACAATAGTAGGTAACCAGTAAAGTCAGGTATGACAGTAAGAAATGTGACGCAGGCTGTTGTGGTGAGTTGTGGTTGATTGTCTGCAAGGGGCTCATAATCCGTCGGCAGTAATGCCGCGTTGGCCCGATTCCGGCTCTGGCCACAAACTCCCTCGGCTTGCGTAGACTAAACTCCACGCCTTGACTGCTTCGAAGTCAAAGCGTGCCTGTTGCAGGACCGTAACAAACTCTAAATTGGGCGCGTAGAAAGATCCGATGCTCAAAAGCATCTCTTGCTATACTTTACCGAAGGGACGGCACAGTGCCCTCTCTAATCATTGCTTTATAGAAATCGTTGAAAGTACGATTGACACCGAGCTTCCTCTGCATGGGGATCAAGGGAGACTCCGCCGCCAAGTCAAAAAGAGAGATACACACCAAGCCGCGAAGCAAGCATGTGAGAAAAAGGTCACGAGGCCGACACCAAGTCCATAAGCTGATATAGACTGAAAAGCGCTGGCCACGAGCAGAAAGCTACCTAGAATTCTCAGGGCCCTCCGATAACTTCCAGCTGGAGCCGAAACGAGCAGCAATCTAGCTTGTTTGGACTGGGTAAGTGCGAGTAATAGCATACCGAAAAGGGCTACTAGCCAACCTAACAGAAAAGTCATATGCTCACTTTATGAGCTTGCACGGATGAACCCGCTAAAGTAGCTGGATCTTCAATTTCCAGAGATTCAATACTACCGTGGCTCGGGGTTGTTAACCGTGGCCAGATAATACAAAGCGCCAGTCCAAATACTAGGGACGTCAAATCGAAACCGGCCCTCTCCCAGTCACCCGCTGATAGTGAATTAACAAAATGCGCTTCAGTTGTCAGAGCATTCATAACTGGCAGCAGCAAGCACATCGCTGCTAATGCACCAACTTGCTCGCGCCATGCCAACCTGACTTCTCTTGCAACTGCATGCGTGAACGAAAGTGCCCAAACTATAAATAAACAATGAATTTCCCACTCGGCTCTGTCATTCAAATCGATAGGCAGCAAGCGATTGGCCCAGAAGTAGGCAGCAACACCCAGCGGCAAACCAACGATAGTGCCAAGGTTTACACGGTCCATAAACGCCACGCCACGAGGTACGGTCATTCCAGTTTTTACCAATGATCTTCTTTTCTTAGCCCAAAGCAATAGCCCTGTTGCAATCATTCCGGAACCTAGCAGGCCACTCGCGAAGTACGCCCAACGCAACCAGTAGTTAGCGAACCGACCTTCATGCAGTCCCAGTGCACCTTGATAAAACTCGCTGTCGAGAGGGCGTGCAGGGTCTTCGGCTAAAATTTCTCCGGTGGATGCGTTGAATCGCATGACCGTAAAGCCACGATCCCGGTATAGCCCTTGATCTACCGCACCGAATGTCACTATGGAATTCTCCTCACCGGGCGACGTTATCTCGATATAACGAATCTCATCATCAGACCACTCCTTCTCCACATAGGCGATTAGATCACTTAGTGCTGGTGAATCGGCAAATACTCCTGTGGTATCGCCGACATGGGATTCCGGATAACGATGAGCACTTAACTCGGCGATTGCCCCGCGATCTAAACCTGTGGTCAAGAACATCGTTCCTGGAGAATATTCAATGAGAAAGAAAAGCAGTCCCGAATAAGTGATCATGAGCATAAAAGGCAGCGCTAGAACGCTAGTCATATTGTGCGCATCCAGCCAGGTACGCTGGCCCTTACCGAGTCTAAGGGTAAAGAAATCCACGAATATTTTTTTATGGGTAACCACGCCGGTGATCATAGCCAAGAACATAAACAGCGTCGCGAACCCGACAGCGTAGTAAGCCGCTACATAGGGCAAGTAATGCAGCGCGTAGTGCATACGGTAAAGAACGGTACCGCCGCTGGTGTCCCGGGCCACATCTGAAATTGGAACACCGGTTACTGGATCAAGATCTTCGCGAATAAATTGCTCGCCCTCAGCATTGGGTTCTGCCAGGTTGCCAAAAGCCATGAGATATTGATAGGTTCGGGATGTTGGTAAGCCTATAAAATAACGCGTCAGTTCACCTCCCTGTTCAGTCAGATTAGTCTCAATATGATTTAAAGCGATAGCAGCCATTGCTTTGCTGGACGGTATATCGCCCTGACTCGGCAGCTCTGGCTGCATCCAATGATCAATCTCATAAGAAAAGTATCCGAATGTGCCTGTTACAAACACGAAATAGAGAAGTATTGCGGGGACAAGCCCTGACCATGTGTGAAGCCATGCCATGGATTGACGAAAGGCACCATGGAGTCCGGTTGGATCACTCATTTAATTCATCCATGCGAACATGAGATACATCAGGACAGAACTAACGCCTAACCAGCTTACAAGCTTCTTTAACTCCCTCTCATAAAACACCCACATGGCAATGCCACACCAGGGTAAAAAGCTAAAAAGTGTCATGACGTGGACAGCTTGCACTAGCGACATTACACCAGTTCGATCGAAAAGGACTGATGTGAGCGCGCCAAAAATACTGACCCAGAGCAGTCCGCCGATAAAAGCCAACAGGATACGGGCTGTAATATTCCAACGATAACTCAACGGGTGCAAAGTGCCGAATCTCATTATTTCACCTAAGCCCCTGTCGTAGAGCGCTCGTCCATGTTAATTCGCAACATGCACTCCAAATCTTAGTGCCAACGCCATGCAAACGCAAATGATTCTTGTTTACAAAATGCTCCGAGCTTTTATAATGTTCACCTCTCTGAGAGATTCATGGAGATCAGATAAGAGGTTCCAGATCATTGAACCGCTGAAGCATCAAACTGAATAAGCCGAATTTACTTACCCACTCAATGAGTCAGCCAGCAACAAGTCCTCTCTCTGATTTACGCAATTCAACTTCCCAGAGTTCCAGAGGCAGGACTAAACGTAGACGCGGCAGCGTGTGGTGGCGGCTTCATCAGTTGGCAGGCCTGCAGTTTTCACTATTTCTCAGCTTTGTGTTCATTACCGGAACATTCGCAGTTATTTCTCATGAAATGGATTGGGCCCTACGACCTGCGATGTGGGTTAGCCCGGTGGCGGAAAATGAGAGGGTAAGCTGGGGTAAGGTATTGGACAGTGTGCACGCTTATGATTCAAATGTCAGCATTGCCAGCATCAATGCCCCAATACATTCAGCCGCAGCCTTCGATATCGTTGTAAGAAACGAAGAAGGTATCAAACACATCTATGTTGACCCTTCCAATGCCGAAATTACTGGCGAAGGATCATGGGCGGGAATACAACGCTTTTTGCGCGATTCCCATCGTCGCATAATGATTTTCGAGACATACAAAGGTATACGTATTGGGATTGTGTTGGTTTGTCTCACTTCGCTTTATCTTTTAATTACCCTTATCACTTCTTTCTACGTTTATAAAAAGTGGTGGAAGGGATTTTTTCGATTGCCCAAAGGCAAGAATACGCGATCCTACCTGGGCGATCTGCACCGCTGGGTGGGTATTTGGTCATTATGGTTTGTAGTCGTGATGTGCTTCACAGGTCTTTGGTATCTACAAGCTGAAATTATTGATTATGGCGGCTATCCTGAGCAGGAAGTTGCCACACCAATATCGCCATCTGTTGGTGTTGAATCCTTCACACCAGGGGCAGCGCTTGATAGAGCGATAGCCCAAAGCAAAGAGTTTCATACTGATTTTGCGATTGAGCATGTCTATTTTTTTGGTCTCGAAACAAATTCACCAACCTTCAATATTCAAGGCCATACCAGTAAATCATGGGTGGTGGACAGTAGAGCCAATGCAATAACGGCAGACGGAAACACCGGTGATTTGATGCGAATCATGGACGCTTCAACTTTTGATTTCATATCAAGATTGAGAGTCACCAACAATCCTTTGCACTTTGGAACCTTCGCTGGCTACATTAGTAAGTGGCTATACTTCTTTTTTGGGCTTTTGTTAAGCGGTCTTTCGATCACAGGTGTCTTAATTTATACCATGCGCCTGGCCAAATCCGAGAGAGCTACCTTGGATTGGAGATATCTTTTCAGGAATGCCTGGCTGGGAATGGGAAAGGCAAGATGGCCCGCATTAGGCCTCACTTTATTTTCCTTAATAGCAGCACCATTCTTGCTCTAGGCCTCTAAAGTTTTGGGATACCCCGTGGGAGGGTACTCCCATATGACGGTATGTTTTTACGGGGAGTTGGCTCGAATCTGATGGGACAAGTTGATCCCGCTACCCACAACGAATGACAACGCTCTACAACAGAGAAGTGAAAAATTTAGGGGCTCAACCGCCGCAGGCTGTTGGCGATTGTTGGGTAAATTGGTCAGAGAGGGACTCATAATCCGTCGGCAAATATGCCGTGTCGGCTCGATTCCGGCTTTGGCCAACACCTGACCCTTTGATTCAATATAGCGGTCGGTCCGAAGGAATACCGGCACTTTGACGAGGCCCAAATTACTGCGGTATCAACAACTGAGCCTACCAAAAGTGCTCTTAAGACAAGACCAAACTACCGCCCCGCTTCACGATGTCCACACTGCGCAAAATAGAGCTACCATACTGTCGGGACTTAACGTTATCCACAACGATGTAGTCTGCCTTCGCTGAGTCAGCTGTCAACACTAACTTCACAAACCCTCTGTGAGTGCAGTCAGTCCATATGACCTCTTGGTTATGCTCGGCAACTAAACGGTCAAACGCAGCAGCTCCTTCAGGCCCGTAATTCTCGAAGTCACCAGGCGAGGTGATCCCCGCTGTGCCTAGTTCAACACCCATCCGCTTTCCAGACTCATTAAACAATTCATTTGCCCAAAATGCATGACTATCACCGGTCAATACGATCAAATCGCTCGCGCCTGCTGCGCTGCATTGCTGATAAAACTGTTCTCGTGCCGCCGGATAGCCGTCCCAGGTGTCCAGATAGAGCGGCAGATTCAGCTGACCTAATTGGGAAAATAATCGATGGGAGTCTGGCAGCGAGTCATTCCTCAGACCTGCTTCTTGCTCGAGACGATTAGCAACATCAGGCACGTGAGTTCGAGCAATTGGAATCTGATTGCCTATCAGTCGCCAAGTTTTAGACTCTCGCAAAGACGTCTCTAGGCTGCTGGATAGAAACGCTTCCATATCGGAAGAAAGCATGGTCCTCGAGGGGTCACCAAGAATGTCCTGCAGGAACCGGTCACGGTTAGCGTCACCCTCAATAGCATCAAGGTGATCACTGTAATCAATCTGTAAGCTCCGACCGGTATGACGTGTTTCCAAGGTCGTTAATGATGCCAAGTTTCCAAAAGAGAAATGTCGCCACAGTTCCGCTCTATTACTGCCCGGTACTGGTTCCCGCACCGGCATCCATTCGAAATAGGCTTGCAGAGCAGCGTTTCGCCGAGCGCGCCAGTCGCCTTCAGTTTCGGGCTGGTGATTCTGAGCACCGTCTAGCCAGGGGTTGTTGGTCGACTCATGATCGTCCCAGGTAGAGATCACCGGATGAGCCGCATGCATCAAGCGCGATCCCATGTCAGTCTTGTACTGTGCGTGACGCTTTCTATAATCCTCAAGGGTGACGATCTCATGGGCGGGCGAATGAGCTCGGCCGATTTCAGCCGCTTCAGCAGCACCCCAACCATCAACACCATATTCGTACAAATAGTCACCAAGATGCAGTACGAAGTCAATTTCGGCGTCGTTGGCAATAGCTTCATAAGCATTGAAGAAGCCGAATGGGTAGTTTGAGCAAGAAGCGACGGCAATACCTAACTGTGCCAATGGTCCCGCCGGCAGTGTTCGAGTACGTCCTGGTTCGGAAAATATACCTCCTAACCGAAATCGATAGAAATAGGTTTGACCTGGCTGAAGGTCTGCCACAACTACTTTAACGGTATGGTCTATTGCCGCATTGGTTTCTATCGACCCTCGCTGTAGGATCTCGGCGAAGTCAGTGTCTGATGCAACTTCCCAGTCGACAGAAGCACTGCCGGTAACAGATACCCTTGTCCACAGCAAAAAACCGTCGCTGGTAGGATCGCCACTAGCAACACCATGGGCGAACACTCGGTTACTTTCGGGATCAGCAAGTGCAGCGAGTACTTTACCACCCCAAACCGTGAGCAGCAGTGAAGAAGCTGCACCAGTATTCAGTGCTGCTTTGAGGAATTCGCGTCGTGGATAAGGCAGGTCCATAAGTCTCTCTCAAACTGGGATTGTCTTTCGTATATGGTGCTTTCGGTATCAAAAGTGGCACCTAGGTAGCAGTAATCAGTACCGGTGACGCGGGCTTCTGTCGTGAGTTGTGGTCGATCGCCTGCGAGGGACCCCTAATCTGTAGACCATGGTTCGAATCTAGGCGTGACCACAACAAAATCAATAAGTTACGTGTTGTGACTCTGCACCCCATCTAACGAATAATTCTCGATATAACTATGAATATAACCAAAATTGCACCATAGATCACCATACACTCGAACGACCACACCCCGCAAAAAGCGAATCCCAATCTGGCAGAACCCAACCACGGGATACCACTCCACATATTCGTGACGGTGCCATACGGTACGCATACCCTTTATCCTAAATAAACGAGTATGAGATGCTCACAGGAGGGCTAAATGACTATAAGTGAACTAGGTTCGTTGGGTGAGGTAATTGGGGCGTTTGGGTTGATCGTAACGCTTGTATTTCTTGCGATGGAAATGAGATTGACGAGGCAAGCTGAAGAGAGTTTAGACCTCGAACAGGTGCAGATAAGAATTCAGGAGTTCAATCTTGCAGTAGCTACATCTCCGTCTTTAAGCGCTATAATGGCAAAGTGGAACAAATTAATTGATGGGCACTACCAACCTCTTCCTGATGACATAACGGAATCATCAATTATTGAATTATTCACAGAGGATGAGAGGGCCGCACTTGTAAATTATTTTTATGGCAACGCCATGAATATGGAAATGATCCTAGCAAAAGTTGCCCGAGGAACCCTTTCCCGTGAGACCTTAAGATATTATGACACCGAGCTGAGAGAGTCGGCGAGATATTTGACGGTTCTGGGAAACATGACAATTCCGCCCCGCTTAGGCAGAAAATACTTATCGAACTCGGTAAAACCAAATAGATTAACGGCATAGTTCAATGCCTAACTACATGCAATTGGCGGGCGCTTCCGTGTTGCCGATACCTTTAGGATATGAGTATGTCTTCTTTTTTAAAAGTGTTCGCTTACATTTGCATTTGGATAACGCCGTTACAGCTTGCTTTTGTATTATGGGGTATCGGCATTGTTGGCATGACAGATCAGAGTGTCCTTTCACTGTCAAATATCGAATTTATCGAAAACTATTTTAGTCTTTTTTTTCCCATCATTAACTGGTTATACACATGGTTTTGGAATGCTTTCTTAGATTGGCTCTTGTCTCTGCCGATGATTATACATGGTACATTTAAGGCAATGTTTTCGACATTGCTTGGCTTTTGGATACTAAAAAAAACAAGATGAACAAGCTACTAAGGACAATGAATTTATCCGACTTTTCTTCGGGAGTGGGAAATTGAGTGGGAGGGCACTCCCATATGACGGTATGTTTTTTACGGGGGGTTGGCTCGAATCTGATGGGACAAGTTGATCCCGCTACCCACAACGAATGACAACGCTCTACAACAGAAAAGTGTAATATTTAGAGGCTCAACCGTCGCAGGCTGTTGGCGATTGTTGGGTAAAATGGTCAGAGAGGGACTCATAATCCGTCGATCCCAGATTCGAGTCCTGGTGGGTCCACCAGCTAAATCGATAAGTTACGTGCTGCAACTATGCACCTCATCCAACAACTTATTCTCGATGAAATTCTTGAAGTAACCACTATTGGTCAGCGTTTTCCAGCGCCGCCTGCGCAATCGTGCGAATATCGGTCTCCCACTGAGGAAAGGCAGGTGCGTCGTTCGGTTCAACCCCGTGAACGGCATGCAGCCAAATCAGCGTTCCTGTGTCCTTTGTAATGTTTCCAGCGTGGCCTTTCTCGTCGACGAATATGGAATTTCGGCTAGGTCCCGTGAGTTGCGCCACATCACCCCCAAGCTCACCCGCCTCATACGCGTCCCGAAGGTCGTACACGACTTCGGCGTGGTTGATTGTAAAGACGTCTGCATCGGGG
>NYWC01000107.1 GCA_002684935.1 Gammaproteobacteria bacterium | reverse complement strand
CACGCAGTCCTGCTGCCATGGCGGTGGCATCCAGTGCCAGATAATCATTTAAATTGGGCATAAATGGACCGTCTTAGAAGGATATGGGCTCTCTTTCTCAATCATCATGCGTAATAGGTCGTTGAATCCCGTGTTCCTGGCCTTGGTTATACATCATTCCTGTTCGTCTTGGACTAACTGAATTCTCAAACGGTTTCACTCTTCGAATCGACTTTCTGTGTACCAGCTCACTTCGCTGGCAGTGTCTTCTACTATCTCTGCAACATCCAGAATAAGCGCGAATAGCGCCATGCGCACTAGCACGCCGTTGTCCGTCTGGCGGAATATAGCGAGGCTGGGATGTTGGTTCAGGTCGTTATCCAGTTCATTGGCATCGGCCCTCGAGTCACGGGGCAGGGGATGCATGATCACGGTATTGGGCTGGCAGTGACGGGTATAGATTGCCTGGTTAAGCCGAAATCTTCCGCGATAGATGTCCGCCTCCAGTTTGGAGTCGAAACGCTCTTCCTGGATGCGAGTCAGATAGACCGTATCGTTGTCCTGCAGGCCCTGTTCCATTTCCTCGGTTTCCGTGACCTCGTGACCGGCAGCCTGCAAGTTTGAGACAATGCTCTCCGGCATGCGCAGCTCAGTGGGTGAAATCAGGGTGAAATGTATATTCCTATAGAGCAGCAATAATTGAGATAGGGAGTGAACTGTGCGGCCGTGCTTGAGGTCCCCTACCATAGCAATGCGCATGCCATCGATGCTGCGTGAGTTCGAATGCAGTTCCTTCTTTATTGTGTAGAGATCCAGCAGCGCCTGGGAAGGGTGTTCATTAGAACCATCGCCGCCATTGACGACCGGCACCCGCGAGGCCTTTGCGAACTCAGCGACTGAACCTGGCTGGGGGTGACGCATCACAATAACGTCGCTGTATCCGGATATTACCCGAGCTGTGTCATACAGGGATTCGCCTTTGGTGATTGAGGAAGATTTCACGTCAGTCGTCTCCCTGACATCACCCCCCAACAGATTGAAGGCACAGCCAAAGCTGACCCGTGTCCTTGTGCTGGGTTCGAAGAACATATTGCCGAGAATCGCACCATCCAGCACTTTGGTCATGCGCAGGCGGTGTGCGTAAGGNTCCATGTCATCTGCAACCTGGAACACCTGTTCTACGCTATCACGATCAAACTGNTTAACGCTCAGGATGTGATTGCCGCGAAAATTCATTGTGCTGCTTCGGTGAGTCTCTNNTTCGATAGATTTTATGGCTGCGTCTTGTCGATCGNTTTTATCGANAATTTGACCCAAGAATACTACACCATTTGCTGNAAGCAGACGACTGNAAGGTAAGCTCATCAGGCCATCAGAGAGGCGATCCGCAGCATGATATGATGACCAATAANAGNTCTTNAACAGGGACANCGNGTGACATCAAGCATCTATTGGTATGACTTTGAAACATTCGGTCGCGATCCNCGTCGGGATCGCGCCAGCCAGTTCGCNGGTATCCGCACTGATGAAGACCTCAATATCATAGGTGAGCCGCTGGTGATGTANTGCAAGCCTGCAGACGACTTTCTGCCCAGTCCTATGGCTTGCCTGATAACCGGGATTTCTCCGCAAAAAGCCCTTGCTGAGGGGATTCCCGAGGCCGAGTTCATAANAAAGATTCACACAGAGTTTNCTGCGCCCGCAACCTGCGTCGCCGGCTATAACAGTATCCGTTTCGATGATGAGGTGACGCGNCAATTGCTGTATCGCAACTTCTATGACCCTTATGAACGGGAGTGGAAGAACGGCAATTCCAGGTGGGACATTATCGATATGGTGCGTCTAATGGCAGCTACTCGACCAGAAGGGGTCAGTTGGCCAAAGAAAAAAGATGGCTCGAACAGCTTTCGCCTCGAGGAGCTGACTGCGGCAAACGGGATTCAGCATGCGGATGCCCATGATGCTCTCTCAGATGTGATTGCCACCATTGAGATGGCTAAGCGCATCAAGTCAGCTCAGCCTAAGTTGTTCGAATATGTCTATCAGATGCGCGCGAAAAAACGCGTGCAGCAGGATATCGACATGAGGACCCGAAAACCGATACTGCATGTCTCAGTGATGTACCCCGCCAGCCAGGGCTGCCTTGCACTCGCGATGCCAATTTGTCCACACCCGACCAACAGCAATGGCGTCATTGTCTACGACTTGCGGGTCGANCCTGAAAGCTGGNTTGATCTGCCGGAATCAGAGATTCGGGCGCGCGTNTATANACCACGTGATCAGATGCCGGCAGGTGTTAGCCGTATCCCGCTGAAGACCATNCACTATAACAAGTGTCCGATTGTTGCCTCACCAGCGGTACTGCCGCCCGAGCGCGCTGAGTTGTATAACGTCGATACCGCGTTGTGTAAAAAGCATTGGCAGAAAATTATCGATATGCCAGAGCTGGCCAGAAAGGTGGCCGGCGTGTTTCGTGCCAAGGAAATGCCGGCCCAGCAAGATCCAGATTTCATGATCTATAACGGCGGGTTCTTCAGCGATACTGATAAGGACTTGATGGCTATAGTGCGCGCTTCTGATGCCAGTGAACTGGCTCGGCTGGATTTGCCCTTCAAGGATGGGCGCCTGAAGGAATTATTGTTTCGCTATCGCGCGCGTAACTATCCAGAGACCTTGCGGCCTGAGGAGCAGGAGCGTTGGCATAAATTCAGGCATTCGCGGCTTGAGGACAACACTCTGAGACAAGTCTTTGAAGAGGAACTGGAAACTGCAAAGGAGCAGGCTGTTAGTTCAAAGCAAGCAGTGCTGGAAGAGTTGCTTAGCTATGTCGATAGGTTATGAATGTCGTAGGCGAAGTACAGAGGAAGCGGCTTCGATTCACGAGTTACGAAAGAAAACAGTCTTGGCTGACGACTTTTTGCAATGGCCCGGTGATAAGCAGTTGCCTGTTCCGAGCTTGGTCTGCGCCACTTTTGGGCGTTGGGCACGCCGCTGACATAGAATCGCTCGAATTCAAGTTCGAAACGGGCGCAGGGTGCAATCTGTCAACACATGGTTCACTGCGTTGGCGTCACAGAATGTGCGCAACGACCTGGATCGCCGATAGTCACTTACTCNCCTTCTAGNCCGGGCTAGCAAAACGGAAAAATACGGGACTGGGATAGCTATGACCTATCATAACGTGATCGGTCATTTCGCAAAGATCCTCAAAAAGTATGGTTCTTAAACCTCGGTTCTTCCGACTGAAACCCGCTTTTTCCATACCCAGCAAACTGTCCGCAGTTCGTGCGGGAGCACTGTCAGCGGTACACAATCCGTGGCTAAGGCGCTACAATGCGCGTGCTGCATTCATGACCAAGTATTTAATTTAAATAATAGCGATATATAACTGATATATAAGGATATATAGTTGGATAAGTTTAAGGATATAAGGCCTTACCAGGACCCGGAAATACGCCCGGTTCTAGATAAGCTGATAACCGATCCCGAATTCCTGGACAGTATTGCTCGCTTCTATTACCCGCGCCTGACACGCCTGTTTCCCGAATTCATGAAAGGCGCCGCTAGCAAAAAGTTGTGTGGTCAGGTCAAAGACGTGCATGACGTCAAATCCATGCAGGACGTGATCGCGGTGTACATGGACAAGATGATCCACGACACTACGACAGACCTGGGCAACTCCGGAATGGATTCACTTAAATCCGATCGCAGCTACCTGTTTATCAGCAATCACCGCGATATCACCATGGACCCTGCTTTTGTGAATTACATGCTGTACCACGGCGGCTTAGAGACCCTGCAGATTGCCATCGGAGATAATCTGTTGAAAAAGCCCTTTGTCACTGACCTGATGCGACTAAACAAAAGCTTTATCGTGGCGCGTTCGGCCAAAGGGCGTGAGTTGCTAAAGGCCTTGAAGCTGCTCTCAGAGTATATTCATCACTGTATTGAGACGGGNCAGAATGTCTGGATTGCCCAGCGCGAAGGCCGAGCCAAAGATGGAATAGACCGCACGGATCCGGCGCTGCTGAAAATGCTAGCGATGGGTAAGCGGGATCTGCCCCTGGCGGGTAGCCTGCGCAAACTCCACATCGTCCCGGTGTCGGTCTCCTACGAATATGACGCCTGTGACGTCATGAAGGCCACCGAGCTGCGCGAGATTCAGGAACACGGCAGTTTTACCAAGACCGATGATTCTGATATCAAAAGTATTGTGACGGGCATGATTGGATTTAAAGGCAAGGTGCATGTTGCGTTCGGCACTGAAATGGCCTTGACCAGCGATGATCCAGAAGCAATTGCTCGCCAGATTGATGATCAGATCGTTAATAACTATGTGCTGTCGGATAGTAATCACCTGGCACTAGAACGCCTCAGACAGGACGGNATGGTTCCGNTGCACAAGTTGCGAGACATTCCCGAGCCAGACGAGATAGATCGCGGGGCACGCAAGAGGTTTGAGAAACGCCTGAATGCTGTGGACCCCAAGCTACATCGCCATTTTCTCTACAGTTATGCCAATCCGGTGCTCAATAAACTTGGGATTGCAGAGTAGCGCTCTGCTCAACGCGCTGCCGCCTCGTAATCGAGTTAGTGTCTGAGCAGGCGCTGCAAACTCAGCTGCAGACGCTCCCGTAATTGTGCGGATTTTTCTTGTGCGAGAGGCCCGATACATAGACTGCGTAATCGACTGTCTTGGGCGAGGCGAGTGTTCTCTTGCTGGCTGGGTTTGGATTGGCCAAATCCTGTTTGCAATTGCGACAACTGCAGCGCCATGCGCTGGGCCTGGTCAGACTCAGGNGTGTCGACACCGGCCCTAATTTCAAGCGCAATGCACAATTCCCGCCCTGCTGCTTCTGCCCGCTGGCTCTGGNAGGNATAACTAGCGGCGTTNTGGCAGGACTGGATGAGACTTGCTCTAGCCTGAAGCAGGCTATCGAAAGTCTCTTTGCCAGTTAGCGCCAACTGCTGCCACGCTTCAACATCAAACTCTGAGCGGGCCTTNTCGAAAGCCGCTTCGTCCTCGCTCTGAAGCAGCTTGTCTTCGACATCAACTAAATGTTCGATGCCGGCATTTATGCGATCCATGATTTGTTGACTCTTCTTGTCAGGTAGCGTCTTGAAACGGGTATCNAGGGNNCGTTTAAGATTATTGAATCGGTCCAGTAACTTACTGCGNTGTTTNCCGATNCGNTGATCCAATGCGCCAGAGAAAGCCTGCACCTGTTCACTGAAATCAGCCCTGGCTTTGCGGAGATCTTCATCATTTAATTCAGTTAGNGTTGATAACTTTTNCAGAATCTGATTTAGNTCCTGCTCAGCCTGTTTGATGGAAGCGGCGCGCTGATCCCTCTCTTCGCTGCGCTTTGAAAAAATCTTGTCGCAGGCTGCACGGAATTGATCCCATAGTTTCTTGTCTTCCTTAAATGAAGTAGGACCAGCAGTTTTCCATTCCTGTTGCAGTTGCTTTGCGGTATTCATTGCCTTTTGCTTGTCTTCAAGTTCAAGCAACTGCTCGGCGCGCAGGATCAGGCTTTTTTTCTTATCTGAGTTACCGCGGGTTAGGGCTTTGCGTTGTTTACGGATATTGTTAACGAGGTCGTAGTAACGTTTCTGCAGCGTTTTGATCCTAGTTTGTTCCACCGGTGCATAGCGTTTCCAGTCTGCATCTGCGGAGCTGAGGAGCTTGTTAAGTGTCGCGATATCTATGTCGGTTTCCTTAAAGCGCTCGATTTCCTGCTCGAGATATTCTATTAACGCCTTGCGGGCTTTGTAATTCGCAGCCATCCGCTGCTTACGCTGCTTGAAGTACTCCTTGCAGGGTTCGTATGCTTTATCAGAGAACTGCTTGAACTGAGCCCATAATTCTTCATTCTGGTTCGAACGTCCAAGGTTTTTCCATTCCGCGTGAAATTTGCTGATGCGCTTGGCCTTGTCGCCCGCATTCATTTTTGATTCGATCAGCTGCTGCATGTGCTGAATGAGCTCTTTTTTCTTCTCAGTGGCAGCAAATATTTTCCAGTCTCGGAGCTCATCGATCTTGGTTTTGAAGGGTGCGATTAGCGCTTTGATTCGAGCACGAGTTTCACCGCTGGTATTACTCAAGTTACCCAGAATTTTGTCCCAGGCCGGCAGTGCCTCGTGGGATCGTCCATCCGCAAGAGCTTGCTCTATTGTGGCGGAGAGCTCCTTCGTGGCTGTTTCCAGTTGCATTTGATGACCGCCGTTCTCTGCAAATTTAGCCCTGAGCGTTGCGGCCAGGTTGGCGTGATTAGCAAGTAATTCGGTCTCTGCTGTAGGGATCAATTTACGCAGCCGGTTAACCCGATTCTCTACCGTAACTAGGCGCGTCGTATTTTTAAAACTTAGAGCCTTCAGTTCCGTGCTTAGCTCAATGATTTCAGTAGCAAAGTCTACAGGGTCAGCATTGACTGTCGGATCGTTGGGGTTATTGTCGCGCGACTTGGGGATTTCCGTCTTGTCTGGTTGCTTGGCTGGTTCAACTTCGGCGACTGCAGTTGCTTTCTCAGTCACGGATTCAGAAGGCGCCGCAGATTCAGTCTCTAGTTTCGTCTCAGACTCTGACGCTTCATCGAGTTCAGGTACATTTGTCTTTTGTTGCTTTTGCTTTCTGCCTTTTTTCACAGCTGGCTCAGCTTTCGGTGCGGTGCTAGCTTCCGTCTGGGTGGCATCATTTGGTGCCGCCGGCTCTCCTGTGTCCGCGCTGGTCAAAGGGCTCTGCGTGGGTGAGGGAGGTGAGGGAGGAAGCGGAGAAGTAGCATAGTTTTCAGGCGCGGCGCTTTCTTCTGTTATGGGATCCGAATGCGCTTCCGTGTCTTTCATCTCCGCACCGGTCTCCGCAACGCCTTGCGCCCTGCTTTGCTCACTCGATTTGGGGCTGGGGCTACCAGCTGATGATTTAGGCGTTGTTGTGCTCATTGTCTTTGATCTATGAAGGGTTGCTGAAAAAACGATTCGGGTGGCGCTGCCGAACGGTTAATTACTTCAAGTGTTCGATTGCGTTAACTGGAAAACTCAGTTTAACAGAACTTCTTGCGGCTGTGACTGTGAGCGGCATCTAGAGCGATTTGGCGGGTAATCGTTGCTCTTGCTAGACTAACTACCTCGACGAGTGTGCGACTGGGTTATACTTGGAACTCGTGAAAGCCATCCAAAGTCCTCCCTTCCCGGAACCCTTATATGCTGGCAGATGAAGTCAAAGATCTGATCCAGTCCAGTTATCGACAACTGCTTAAATCTAGAGACTTGATCCCACGCTATGGTCAGCGGCAGATGATCGCTGAGATCGCCAAGCAGCTAGCGGTTATTAACTCGGATCAAGCCNAAGCGGAGGGTNATGATNCAGTCACTGGGCCTGTCTGTGTAATTGAGGCCGGGACTGGTACTGGCAAAACCCTCGCCTATCTTCTGGCCACCATCCCCCTAGCGCAAGCCCTCAAGCTCAAGGTTGTCATTGCGACAGCGACAGTGGCCTTACAGGAACAGGTCATGCTCAAAGATATTCCGGAGCTGCAGGAAGGCTCAGACTTCCAGTTTAGTGTTGCCCTGGCCAAAGGGCGTGGTCGCTACCTCTGTCTGTCGAAGTTGGATGGCTTGCTCGAGCCCAGCGACAGCCTCCAGGCGATGATGGATCTATATGGTGATGATCCTGGCAGTTACGGTGAACCCGATTCCAGCCTTTATCAGGAAATGCTGGATGCGCTGACCGATGGCAGTTGGGAAGGCGACCGGGATGACTGGAAGAGTCCGCTGCTGGATCAAGACTGGCGACCTCTGACTGTGGACAATGCACAGTGCCTGGGTGCGCGCTGTAGCAACTTTCGTCAGTGTTATTTTTTCAAGGCCCGTGATTCGTTAGATAAAGCCGATGTTATCGTGAGCAATCACGACCTAGTGCTGTCTGATCTGGCGCTTGGAGGCGGTGCGATACTGCCGGAGCCGGAGCAGAGTATCTATATTTTTGATGAGGCGCATCACTTGCCGGTCAAGAGCAACAATCACTTTGCAGTCAATACGCGTATTAGGGCCTCCCGGAGTTGGCTAGATCGCAACGGTGATCTGCTGGATCAACTGCTGAGTGGCAGCTTTATATCGGCCAAGACCAGAGAACAATACACAGGTTTGCAGGAATCATTGCTGGGACGTCTCGAAGACACTTGGCTGTTGCTCCAACCCTTGTTCCAGGAGCAAGGTGATTTTCATGACAATCGCAGTCGNTTTACGTTTCCTTTGGGCGTTATCCCGCCTGAGATTCAGGATGTCGCTGGAAACCTNCAGGCTGACTTTTCGCGGCTAGCGGCACTGCTGAGCGGGATCGCAGATGAATTAAAAATTGAATTGGAGGAAGCATCGGACCTNGAGANAAAACAGCAGGCCGAGCAATTTTTTCCACTGGTCGGCAGCGCCGTGCGTCGCGCGGAGGCCACTGCGGCGTTGTGGTACAGCTACACCCACGCCGACAACCCCGGCTCTCACCCCACCGCACGCTGGATTGTCTACATCGAAGACNACAGCCAGATCGAAATGTTGTTATCGGCGAGCCCGGTGNTAGCNGCCGANAATCTGAAAGAGAAACTGTGGGAGCGCTGTGCGGGNGCGGTTCTGACCTCGGCGACGCTATCAGCCCTTGGCAGCTTCGAGTTACTTACTCTGCGGGCTGGCTTGCCCGAGGCAACCTTCTACTTAAGTATTCCCAGCCCTTTTGATTTTGGCAATGCGGCGACCCTGTCGATTCCGAAGCTGTCTTGCGANCCATCAGATACAGAGAAGCACACTGAAGTCATAGTGAANGCCTTGCCGCAGCTCCTGGANGANCCTATCGCAGCGCTGATGCTGTTTTCCAGTCGAAGACAGATGCAGGACGTCATGCAGCGCTTACCGGTTGACTTAGCAGACCTGGTTTTATGCCAGGATGACTACCAGAAGGCACAGCTATTGAAATACCACCGTCAGCGGGTCGAACAGGAGAAGGGCAGCCTGATCTTTGGCCTGGCCAGTTTCGCTGAAGGCGTAGATCTGCCAGGCAAATATTGCACCCACGTTCTGATCGCAAAGATTCCGTTTGCGGTGCCGAATGATCCTATTGAAACTACCCTGGCAGACTGGGTTGAGCAGCAGGGGAAGAATCCTTTCATTACCCTGGCAGTTCCTGATGCAGCATTCAGGTTGGTGCAGGCAAGTGGGCGCCTGTTGCGAAGTGAGACTGACAGTGGCCGCATCACACTATTCGATGAACGTATAGTCACTAAGCGCTATGGCAAGCAGATACTTGCTTCGCTGCCTCCCTATCGTCAAGAGGTATTTGCCGAAAGCTTCACTGCCGATTAGAGACTTCGATTACCACGGGAGAAAGGGAATGCCTGGAGTATATTTCCGGTTATCTCTTCTAGCATGGAATCGGCATCAGCCTCGTTTTTGCTGCTGAATGTGATGGGGACGAAAACAGAACTGACCAGCAGCTCCTCTGCGCTTCGTCAAATACGAAAACCAAATTCACTAATACATTCGCCGTAAATCCTGCACCGGCGCCACNACGTTTATAAAGNATAGNAGAGCATTTTTCCGGCATCAGATCTTGACTGCAAAAATTTCGANTTTTTNTGTTAAGCACGACTTAGCGTGACTTTTTGCTTTTTAGATGGATGAACCAATNGCTAGTGCCGTAGCCCAAGAGCCCACCGCCCAATATAGAAAGCAGAACGTTGCCGANATAAGGGCNNAATCCCAGCCCAGTCATAAGNCCGATGGTGACACAAAGTGCATAAGTACCCTGANCGGATTGTTTCTTCCGGCGTTTGGACATAAGAGGCCTCTTTTTATTATTGGATCATCTTNATTGTAATTCTATTTTTTTTTAATTTAACTTTGATCTCAGTTAATCCTTCTTATCGAATAAATCACACTGCTTTGGGGATTGAACATGGTAGGGTCGATAGCCATACCGCCGATAAGGTCAGCTGTCACTAAACCCTCAACGACTCTACCAATGACGGTATGCCTCCCGTGTAGCC
>NYWC01000018.1 GCA_002684935.1 Gammaproteobacteria bacterium | reverse complement strand
ACATTAGTAATTACCTCGAAAAGTGGCTGCCAAAATTCGAAGCCAATAACTCGGCTAGTTTGGATGCTGCGCGGGCGTGAAGACCAGCGTTGTTAATAATTTCGATTTGAATCTCAGTCATGGTACATCCCTAATCACCTACTTCCCTGTGACGTACTTGCACATTAGAAATCTTGCCTGCAAATGACTCGGCGAGCCGCTCGCAAAGATAAACTGAGCGGTGTTGTCCGCCGGTACAACCTACGGCCACAGTGATGTAGCTGCGGTTATTGGCTTCGAATTTTGGCAGCCACTTTTCGAGGTAATTACTAATGTCTTCCAACATTTCTGAAACCTCTGATTCATCGCCCAGAAATTTTTTTACGTCATCATCGAGGCCGGTGAGGGCGCGTAAGGAGCTATCCCAGTATGGGTTGGGTAAACAGCGCACGTCATAAACGATGTCGGCATCTACAGGTACACCGTTTTTAAACCCGAAAGACTGGAACAGTAACGCCATGGCGTTAGTCTGATCCTCCAGCATGCGCGCTTTGACCGTCTGTCGCAATGCCTGCAGCGACATGTTGCTGGTGTCTATTGTCAGATTTGCCAGAATGGAGATGGGTTCTAGCAGCTCGGACTCTTTTTCTATGGCCTCGCGCAGTCCGACTGACTCGGAAGATAGGGGATGCTTCCTTCGGCTTTCGCTAAACCGCTTTAACAGGGTCTGGCTATTTGCGTCGAGAAACAAAATTTCGGTAGGAATGGTTTTTTCCTTGAGTTCGGCGACTATCTGCGGCACCTGCGCAAGGTCAGTCGACACGTTTCTCGCATCCACACTCACCGCAACCTGCGTCAGGTCGTTGGCGTCGGTACTAATNCGCTTGGCTAATGCCGGAAGAAGGCTGGCAGGNAGGTTGTCGANACAATANTAACCCTTGTCTTCNAGGACGTGGAGGACGGTACTNTTTCCTGATCCAGATCTGCCGCTAATTATAGTGAGCCTCATCTTGGTCCGNCGGTAACTTATTATATGGATTAANNATCGCGTNAATAGGTAATAGCNATATTATAGAGATCTTCATTGCTTTGNGNTTGCCGTAGTGTAAAACAAAGATCTTTGTCGNTGAACAGCTCTGCCAGTTTTGCGAGAGTTCTGATGTGNTNATCAGATTTCTGTTCTGGAACAATTAAAACAAAAAGGATGTCCACCGGCCGTCCATCAATCGCATCGTAGNCAACCGGNTCGGCGAGAGTGATTAAGGANCCAATGATGCNAGTGCAGCTGGCCACGCGGCAGTGGGGGATCGCTATGCCTTTGCCAAGCCCGGTGCTACCCAGTTGTTCTCTNGCCATCAAGGAATCGTAGATCGGCTCAGGNTCAANAGAGCTGAACTGATCGCCGNNAATCTCGCTGATGTTTGTCAGTATGCGTCTTTTGCTGCTCCAGGTTACCTGGCAATGGCAGCGCTCTGGGGAAAGTATGTCTTCGAGTTGCATGAGTCTGGTTGATTTATTCGGGCTAGTAAATGAGGATGATTGATTTAACCAACGAGTCGTTTTCTCTCGTTGGAGGGCGGTATAGAGAGAGATTCGCGGTACTTTGCGATGGTGCGTCGCGCTACGTTTATGCCTTTCTCTTCTAGCAGCTGCGTTATTTTACTGTCGCTAAGCGGCTTGCGCGAATTCTCTGCAGCGATCAGTTTCTTGATAATGGCGCGAATCGCGGTAGATGAACATTCGCCTCCACCTTTGGTAGACACATGACTGGAGAAAAAATATTTTAGTTCAAATATTCCGCGGGGCGTGTGCATATACTTTTGCGTCGTGACCCGGGAAATTGTTGATTCATGCATGCTAACCGCCTCAGCGATGTCATGCAGCACTAATGGCTTCATGGCTTCCTCGCCATACTCAAGAAAACCCTTTTGATGTTCGACAATTCGAGTAGCCACCTTCATCATTGTGTCATTACGGCTTTGCAGACTCTTGAGAAACCAGCGCGCCTCTTGCAAGTTGTCTCGTAGATAGCTGTTGTCATCACTGGTATCAGCGCGCTTTACTAGGGAAGCATAGCTATTGTTTATTCGAATTTTGGGGGCAGTTTCAGGATTAAGTTCCACCTGCCATTTACCAGACTCAATGTCCTTGGCAACGAAAACATCGGGTATGATATAGGTGGTTGANGGTGGTGCGATATTGGAGCCTGGTCTTGGGTCCAGCGTTTCAATGAGCGCGATTGTCTCGCCCAGCTCTGCCTCTTTGATTCTGGTCTTGCGCATTAGCTGCGCGTAATCGCGATGACCAAGCAAATCAATATGATCTTTTATAATTAGNTTCGCATTCTCGATGAGCTTGGGGCGATCGGGATGTGCCATTTGATTCAGTTGAATCAGCAGGCATTCTGAGAGACTTTGATAGGCTACGCCAATTGGGTCAAACTGTTGGATGCGATGGAGAACTGCGACTATTTCATCAAGCTCAATTTCCATTTCCGGGTCAAANCCACTGTGCAGCGATTCCAGATCCACNGTCAGCATGCCATTTGCGTCAACAGCATCAATGATTGCCATGGCAATGGATTCATCAGACTCAGACATCGGAGTCAGATTTAACTGCCACATCAAATGATCCTGGAGGGTTTCCTCTGCCGAATTGCGAGACTCAAAATCGAGTTGAACCGAATCGTAATTTGGATTAGCAGCAGGTGAGCTTGGGTAGATGTCGTCCCAGTTACTGTCTACTGTCAGGTCTCGCGGAATCTCTTCTTGCCAATTGCTGTCTTCGACGTTCGCAATATCGCCGTTTTGGTTGTCGGCTGAGTCTCTAGTNGGGCTTTCATTAGTGGAAATTTCGTTATCACTGCTTGAGTTTGATGAATTGTTTTCATCCTCACCAGCGCTCTCAATCAGCTCCAGCATTGGGTTGGATTCTAGGGCTTGATGNATTTCCTGTTGCAGGTCTAGCGTGGAGAGCTGAAGCAGTCGTATCGCTTGCTGCAGCTGCGGTGTCATTGTCAACTGCTGACCGAGCTTGAGCTGTAGCGATAGTTTCATGAGTTGGACTGCTGAGTATCGTTAAAAAGGCGATCAATATAGGTTGAGTTGTTGATTCTTTGTTAATGTATCGATATTCATCAGTGTAGCAAAAACCGTGCCTGTTTTGCATCGAATTTAGCTCAATTTCGACGCAATTANTTACGTTAGATCAGAGACTTGTGTGGATCGGCGGCGGGTCGAACAGGGNGCAGATACCCAACCCTTTCTGAGCGNCAACTAAATGCGGAACTGCTCGCCAAGATAAACTTGCCTGACTCNGTCATGACCAAGAATTGTCTNGGCATCACCCTCCGCGATTAGCTGTCCTTCGCTGACGATATATGCCTTCTCGCAAATGTCGAGGGTTTCACGCACGTTATGATCGGTGAGTAAAATGCCAATCCCGCGGTNCTTAAGCTGCTGTATNATGCCCTTGATATCACTTACTGAAATGGGNTCCACGCCGGCAAAAGGTTCGTCCAGNAAAATGAACTTNGGGTCGGTGGCTAGGGTTCTCGCTATCTCGGTTCTGCGACGTTCGCCACCCGACAGGCTCATGCCTTTATTTTTTCTGATGTGAGCGATGTTGAATTCATCAAGCAGCTTTTCGAGCTTGGAATCTCTCTCTGCTGAACTCAATTCGGAGCGCGTTTGCAAAATAGACAAGATGTTTTCTTCGACAGTCAGAGTGCGAAAGATGGAAGAGTCCTGGGGTAGGTAGGACAATCCGTGACGTGCTCGCTCATGGATGGCGAGCTCCGTCAAGTCACTACCTTGCAGCGTGACATTGCCGCTGTCAGCCCGAATCAAGCCCACAATCATGTAGAAACAAGTCGTCTTCCCAGCGCCATTAGGGCCTAATAATCCAACAATCTCTCCTTGATCGATAGTCAGCGAGACGTCGCGAACAACTTGTCTTCCCGTAAAACTCTTGGCGAGCTTGCTGGCGCTTAACATGGCTTACTGACCAGGCGCAGAACTGAGAGCACCTTCGCAGGGGCCTTCTGCCTCCCTGATAAGATCTCTTTCGGTAACATACGTAATAGTGGCGCATTTCATAGTTGATGTGGGGGATTGAATGAAAGCATTGCCAATCATTTCGACGATTGAGTCATCTGTTAATTTATCTGAATAAAGGATNAGGGTGTCGCTGTTGCCAATTACGNTGCCTTCATCATCACCCAGTCGCTGTTGATATTCAACCGGCGTACCATGCATGGTAATTCGAACCAACTCTTCCGTATCGATTGTGTATTCGAAGACAGCGGTGTCGCCAGTAATAAGCAGACTGCCCTGGGTTACCCTGACATTGTCTGCCATGTTCACGATGCGACGATCGCCCTCAATTGTGACGCTCAACTCGCCATCAAGGTTCCAGTCTACCGGCAAGTTTTCTGCGCCGTGGCTACTTANAAGAAAGCCTAGTGCGCCAAGGCTTATTAGANCAAGTGCAAGCTTAGTTTTGACTTGATTGANTTGGCTCATAGCGACCCGTGTTGTTACTGAAAAATTGAATCTCATCGCGCTTTAGATTGGCAAATATGCCAGTGCCAGACTGTTTGNTGGTTGTGGTCACCATGTCGACAGGCAAGTCGGTTTCCATAGTCTCCGATTCGGGGTTTATTGTGAGGAATTGAGTTGAGAGCACAGTTCGATTGCCGTGNTTATCAANACTGAAGACTTCGACGTCACCAGAGAGATCAATAGAGTTGATTTTGCCGGCGACCAAATCTGTGCTTTCACCAGCAACATGTCCCGAGTTTGCGGCTATATTCCAGTGTGACGAGCCATCTTNAAACAGNCGAATATATGGTNCGTCGAGCCAGGAACTCTGATCCTTATAGTGGTACTGCTTAGAGGCGCGCAAGGTGTATTTGATATTGCCGTTACTATCATACAAGACAGTATTTATTCCTTCGCTGTAGCCATCATAGCCTAGTTCAAGNGTCACGCCAGAATTTGGCGAGCTNTCGCCNATTNTGACCCAGCTCGATAAAGACGAGTAGAGCGCNACGGCTGCTGCGGCNGCAATTAGGAAGATTGAGAATTTTTGCATGATCGGCCAGATCAACAACTGATGGACTAGTTTACCATGAAGCTAGCCTTGGCGCTGCGGTGCTGGTTTGACAGCACCAAGGAAATCATTTCGTTGCGATTCAAATCCTTCAAATGCCGGGCGTACCCGAATTATGGATAGTTAGGGGCTCAGGCGAGGTAGTCGGAGCCTTTTTTCTGTGCGGTTAGTAGATAGTCGCAAATTTCACGCACTGCCCCCTGACCTGCAGGCCATTCGGTGATTGCGGCAACTTCAATTCGTACTGTGGGATGTGCGGTGGGCACAGAAAAACCCAAGCCAACCCCGCGGATTACGGGTAAATCCGGTAGATCATCGCCGGCGTAGGCAACTTGCTCTGGCTGTAGATTTTGCTGTTCTAGAATTTCCCNCAGCGCAACAAGTTTGTCCTGTTGGCCTTGGTACAGGATAGTAATGCCNAGCTCATTGCAACGGTTTTCGACCGCAGGNGATTTTCGGCCGGTGATGATGCCAACAGTGATTCCTGAGNGCATTATCATTTTNAGGCCGTGCCCATCCAGAGTGCTAAATGTCTTTATTTCTTCACCGGAACTGGAGTAGTAAAGTTTGCCATCGGTAAGCACTCCATCGACGTCTAACAAAAGCAGCGAGATGTTGGCGGCCAGAGTAAGTACTTTATCTGGAGCCTGATTAAATAACATTAGTATAGGGATGTTCCATCAGTTGTTCGTCAGAGAACGTTAGCTTGCAGTAAATCATGCATCTTGAGGATTCCGCAGAGTTGACCATCTTCATCAGTCACAATCACAACATAAACGTTAGAATCCTGCATCACCTTGGCGGCTTCAGCAGCAAGAGCGCCAGGCCGCACTTGTTTAAAAGTAGGTGACATGACTTCCGATATTCGAGTTGCTTGAATATTTTCACCAGCATCGAGNCTGCGTCGNAGATCGCCATCTGTGAAAACGCCGGCAATTTGCCCTGCGTCTAGNACAGTTGTNAGACCGAACNCTTTTTGNCTCATCTCNATNAATGCGTCAGATAGAGANGTATCTGGCGAGACGACTGGAATAGCGTCTCCCGTATGCATGACATCTTCTACTTTAATCAGCAGTCTTCTACCAAGATTGCCGCCCGGATGGGAGATTGCGAAATCGTCTTTGGTAAACCCCCTAGCTTCCAGTAANGCCATCGCCAATGCGTCTCCCAGCACCAGTGCCGCTGTAGTGCTTGATGTAGGAGCAAGACCCAATGGGCAGGCTTCCTCATTGACGCTGGCATTGAGTGCATGTGCACAAGCTGATGCTAGAGGAGAATCAACAACGCCGATTAAGCCGATCAAGGCAACCCCCTTGCGTTTNAGTACCGGTAATAGACGCATGATTTCCTCTGTGGTACCNGAGTTGGAAATCGCAAGCACGACGTCTTGCTCCGTAATCATGCCGATGTCACCGTGGCTGGCTTCGGCGGGNTGCACGAATAATGCGGGGGTGCCGGTACTGGCCAAGGTGGCTGCAATCTTTTTGCCTATATGACCAGACTTGCCTATCCCGAGAACAACGACACGGCCGCTGCTTCTGAGAATAAGTTGACACGCCGCCTCGAATTCCTCATCAATGCGATTAGCTAATTCTTCAATCGCGCGTAGCTCTATATTTATTGTGCGTAGCGCGCTTGAACGAGTTGTCGTAGTAGATGTCATTTGCGTAAGGGGCAATCAGAAGCCAGTGGTGCGCTGAACATGCAACAACATAAACGTAAACCAGCCACCATAAATTAACAAGAGTATGACCCCGTTGGTTCTGCCAATCATTGAGTTGCGCTTGATGCCCCGATAACAAAAGTAGGCCAGCAGCATGGTAAGCAGCAGGACGCCGGCATAGTCCCGATAGAATAATTCTTTCTCTATGGATCCCGCGCTCAGTAAGCCGGGGAAGGGCAGGACCACCAACAGGTTTAATACATTGGAGCCAACAATATTGCCGATAGCCAGATCATGGTGGCCCTTGAGCACGCAGGTTACTGACGCAGCGAGTTCCGGCAGACTGGTGCCTAGCGCCACAATGGTAAGTCCGATTATCGCTGTTGACACGCCAAGGGAGCTGGCTATGGTAGATGCAGCTTGCACCAGGGCTTCGGCGCTAAGCACGAGTAGTGCCAGGCCGAGAGCGAGATAGGCAAGCGCTTGCATACTGTTAACCTCGCTTATAGCAGATTCTTCAATCTCAACCATCGTGCCGGTTTTGACTCTCTTGCGGAACAGTCTGTAGCAAAAGTATACGGTAATGCCGACCAATACCATGGCATCGAAGAAACCCAGGTAGAGGTCCATCAGTAGAGCGCCAGTCACGAGAGTAACCAGCAGCAGTGCGGGAATTTCTTTGCTGATTAGTGACTCAGGAGGTTTCAGCGGACTGATGATTGCAGCGACACTAAGCGCGACGCCGACGTTAAATAAATTTGAGCCTAGCGCGTTGCCGATTGCCAACTCAGGCTGTCCTTCCACAGCGGACACTGCTGACGAAAAAATCTCCGGAGCCGAAGTGCCGAATGCCACGATAGTCAGGCCAATCATAAGAGGAGAGGCGCCCAAGTTTCTGGCGAGGCCTGAAGCGCCGAAAACGAACTTATCTGCTCCCCAAATTAAACCTATGAATCCGAGGACGATAATGGCCGAGTCGAGGAACATAGGGCAGGAATATTCGGGCTTTCGAAGGAGCGCACAATTAGATTGCGCTTTGCGCTGGTTTGCAAGTAATAATTTATTGAAACTCTCAAATCATGTAAACTCAGTTTCCGAAGTCTGGGTCAAGTCCAGGTTAAGGTCTCGAACGTTAATCTTGTCATCTTATTAAACTCTGCTAGAGCCACATTTTATTTCCCTGCACATGTCTGAGCGCCATCACTGTGGGTTGAATCGGAATATAAGCTAATGAAATTATTTAAGAAATTTGCCGGCACCTTGCTTATCGCGGGTCTAATTCCTGCCCTATCGCTTGGCCAGGAGATGTCCGCGGTCGAGACTGCGGAATTGGGCGTCGAGACGCTATTACAGACCGTTATAGACTCTAAAGATTTCTTTCTGAGTGACCGAGAGCGCTACTTCAGCGAGATCGAGTCGGTGCTGACTACGTTCGTTGATTTCGAGGCGGTTGCTACTGTGGTGATGTCCCGCTATGCGGATTCCGCAACGGATGCTCAGCGCCAGCGCTTCGCAGATATACTTAAAACTACCCTTACCCGATTCTACGGCGCTTCCCTGGTTTCTTATAATGGCGAAGAACTCGTATTCCTGACGCCAGGGAATCCCAGCGCTGACCCTAAAGCAGATACTGTCGTGGGCATGGAGCTTCAGGGTGACACGGCATTGCGCTTACAGTATCAGATGTTCTTGAATGAAAACGATGAGTGGAAACTTAAGAACCTAAGTCTGGCCGGCATTAACCTCGGCCGCCAATACTACACGCAGTTTGCGACGCTGATGTCGCAACATGGCAATGATATAGACGTCGTCCTCAATAACTGGAGATAGGCACCCAGCAGCTTATAGCTGGCGCCAAAGGAATAGAAATTGGAAACAGGTCAAATTCAAGAATTGCTGCAGGTAGCCTTTCCAGAGTGCGAAATTACTGTCGAAGGTGGTGATGGCAAGTATATGGTCCACGCTGTTGGCAGTGTGTTCGAAGGCCTCAACGCGTTGAAGCGTCAGCAAGCTGTCTATGGCGTATTAAACCAACACATCAGCAGTGGCGCGATCCACGCGGTTTCTATGCGCTTGTTAACACCCGGTGAACAAGTTGCTTCTTAGTCAGCGAATTGTTCGAATACAGGAACTGGCATGGATAGGTTGATTATTAACGGCGGTGTGAGCCTGAAGGGCGAGATTCGCATCGCCGGCGCTAAAAACTCCGCGCTGCCAATCCTAGCGGGGACACTATTGACGCAGGAAACTGTCAAAGTTTGCAATCTGCCCCACTTGTACGACATTACGACGATGCTTGAGCTGCTTGGATGCATGGGCGTGCAGTCTGTGGTTGATGAAAAGCTCAATGTTGAAGTCGATAGCAGCACTATCGAGCACTTCAACGCGCCCTATGAGCTGGTTAAAACCATGCGCGCCTCGATTCTGGTTCTGGGCCCGTTGCTCGCGCATTACGGGCGGGCGGAAGTGGCGCTGCCCGGTGGCTGTGCGATTGGCAGCCGCCCGGTGAATATACATATCAGTGCCCTACAAGCCATGGGCGCAGATATCACTGTTGAAAACGGGTATATCAAGGCAACTGTGGATGGTAGATTGAAAGGCGCCCATATTTTCATGGATATGGTGACAGTAACTGGCACCGAAAATGTCATGATGGCCGCCACCCTGGCTGAAGGGGAAACTGTCATTGAAAACGCAGCGCGAGAGCCTGAAGTTGTAGATTTGGCCAACTGTCTGGTGGAAATGGGCGCGAAAATCAGTGGTCAAGGCACCGACACCATAGAAATTGAAGGTGTCAAAACCTTGAAGGGTTGCACCTACTCGGTCATGCCAGATCGCATCGAGACGGGCACTTACCTGATTGCGGCAGCTGCAACCCGCGGCCACATCAAAGTCAAAGATACACGCCCAGATATCCTGGATTCGGTGCTCAGCAAATTAGAGCAGGCCGGTGCAGAGATTAAAGTAGGTGAAGACTGGATTGAACTGGACATGCACGGCCAGAGGCCGAGGGCTGTTTCGCTGCGCACTGCGCCGTATCCAGCATTTCCTACCGATATGCAGGCTCAGTTCACGGCGCTGAATTCGATCGCATACGGCACGGGTTCCATNACCGAGACAGTATTCGAGAATCGATTCATGCACGTGCATGAAATGAACCGCATGGGNGCATCGATTCAGGTCGAAGGCAATACTGTCATCGTTGAAGGCGTGCAAACGTTGAAAGGGGCGCCGGTGATGGCTACTGATTTGAGAGCCTCTGCCAGCTTGATTATTGCTGGCCTTGTATCAGATCACGAAACCAGTGTGGACCGCATCTACCATATAGATCGTGGTTACGAATGTATTGAAGAGAAGCTGCAGCTTCTTGGCGCCCGTATTCGGCGCGTGCCGGCCTGATAGTCATCATGACTGCCACTGAACTCGTTATTGCCCTGACCAAGGGTCGGATTCTGCGGGAGACTCTGCCACTTTTCGAGTCGGCAGGTATTCGCCCACTTGAAGATATAGAAAAAAGTAGAAAGCTCCTGTTCGATACCAATGTAGATGGGGTTAAACTGCTGCTGATGCGTGGCTCCGACGTGCCAACCTATGTCAGGTTTGGAAGCGCAGACATCGGTGTTGCTGGCAAGGATCTTATTCTCGAGAATGGCAGTGACGGCTTCTACGAGCCGCTGGACCTTAAGATCGCCACTTGCAAGATGATGACTGCTGAACCATTGGTCCCACCTGTGGCGGTGGATCGCCTGCGTGTGGCAACCAAATTCACAAACATCGCCAAGCGTTTCTACGCTGAGCGCGGTCAGCAAATCGAATTGATCAAGTTAAATGGCGCTCTTGAGTTGGCTCCCTCCCTGGGGTTGGCTGACGCGATTGTAGATATTGTAGATACTGGCAAGACTCTCAAGGCGAACGGCCTTGTTGCTAAAGACACCATTGCCGACATTTCCTCACGGGTCATTGTGAACAAAGCCTCAATGAAAATAAAAAATGCCATGATCCTGGATGTGCTGGCTAAATTGCGTGATGCAGTCACTTCTATAGAGGCGTGAATCGAAATCATGAGCTCAATCGCAAACAAGATTAATCAGTTGTCCACTGCCAGTGCGGATTTTGAAAGCAAGCTGATGGGGTTGCTCGAGCGTGAAATGCTGATTGCGGATGACGTTACCAGGACAGTTTCCGACATCATCGCGCGCGTCCGTAAAGACGGAGATCAGGCGGTTTTGTCGCTCACTAATCAGTTCGATGGTTTCGGTGCTGAAGCGATGTCGGATCTGGTAATTGACATAGATCAGCTGCAGACCGCACTGGATAGTATAAGCGACGAGCAGCGACAGGCTCTTACCCATGCGGCCGAGCGTATACGCAATTACCACGAAAAGCAGAAACAGACTTCCTGGCAATATCAAGAAGCTGATGGGTCTGTCTATGGGCAGAAGGTCAGTCCCCTGGAGCGAGTGGGCGTCTATGTGCCCGGAGGCAAGGCCAATTACCCTTCTTCAGTATTAATGCTTGCCATTCCGGCGCAGGTTGCGGGTGTGAAGGAGGTAGTTGCGACTGTTCCGACGCCTTATGGCGACGATGGCAAGCTGGTATTTGCAGCAGCGGCGCTGGCTGGGGTGAGTAAAGTATTTACGGTGGGGGGGGCCCAGGCAGTTGCGGCCCTTGCCTATGGTACGGAAACAATCCCGCGAGTCGACAAAATTACTGGGCCGGGTAACATCTATGTCACGGTTGCAAAGAAACAGGTATTTGGTGAAGTCGGCATCGACATGATTGCTGGGCCGTCAGAGCTCACCATCATCTGTGATGGTCAAACCAACCCGGATTGGATAGCCATGGATCTATTCTCTCAGGCTGAACATGATGAACAAGCCCAGTCGATCTTGATATCCACTAGTTTGGAATTTCTGGAAGCAGTAAAAGCCAGTATAGATAGCCTGCTGCCGGNTATGGAGAGGCGCGACATTATCGAGACCTCTTTGCTCAACCGAGGTATGCTCATACTTGCGGAGGACATGGAAAAAGCGGCGGCCGTGAGTAATCTTATTGCGCCTGAGCATTTGGAGATTTCAGTCAATGATCCAGAAAGTATGCTACATTTCATCGACAATGCCGGCGCGATATTTCTTGGCCGCTATGCGGCAGAAGCCCTNGGGGATTATTGCGCAGGTCCCAGCCATGTATTACCGACGTCTGGCACAGCCCGCTTTTTCTCGGCATTAGGTGTCTATGATTTTCAGAAACGGTCNTCTATCGTGAATTGCTCGGCGCAGGGTGCACATGAGTTGGCACGCACAGCGGGTCAACTGGCTCGAAGCGAACACCTACAGGCCCACGCACTATCTGCCGAATACCGGTTGAATCCTGATCTTGACTAATCCATGCTCCATCATACTTCAGATGTTACGAGGTTCGATGACTACGGCCTGACCAAAACCCAATCTAGTGGGTAGCTTGAAGTATTGTCCATTGCGATATACCTGGATAGAAGTTATGTCACCTGGTTTGGCATTACGTATCTCCATCATGATGTTCTGGCCACTGGTGACAGTGGTCGCGCCTACTTGAGTGATGACGTCGCCAGGCGCGATACCGGCCCGTTCCGCCGCTCCACCAGGATCTACGCTTTCAACCAGCATGCCGCGAATATGGTCGACGCCAAAGAAAAGGCGACTGGATTGCTCGTTGAGCGCCTCCCCCGTGATAACACCCAGATAGCCTGAGTTTTTCTCGATTGCCTCAGCCACCATTTCTTCCATTGCTGGAATCGCGGTGCTGACCGGTGTGGCAAAGCCAATGCCCTCGAAGTTTCCGGATTCAGAAATGATCGAAGTGTTGATGCCAACGAGTCGACCTTCACGGTCAATGAGGGCGCCGCCTGAATTTCCAGGATTAATTGCAGCATCGGTCTGGATATAGTTTGCATTGCTGTTGGGCCTATTTCCCAGTGCGCTGACGATACCCTGTGAAACTGATTGGCCTACATTGCGCCGTGGATATCCGATGGCGAAGACGATATTACCAACTTCTAATTCTTCATCTTTTCCCACTTTAATTGGGCTCAGATCGTCCATGTTTATATGTAGAATCGCGAGATCGTTGCTGCTGTCATAGGCAACTACGGTGGCAGGTGTCCTGCGTCCATCGCTCAAGGTGACTTCGGTATCGAACGCGTCAAATAGCGTATCCACAACATGCAGATTCGTCAGGATAAAACCTCTGTCGCTTATTATGATTCCGGAACCAAGACTATCTCGCTCACCAAGGTAAAGATTTAAACTGTCTTCAGACGCACGTTCGACAGATTCAACGTTAACGCTGGTGGCATTGATACTCACCACAGATGGTGCTGCACGAGCGATAATATCGGCGAAACTTGGTGGGGATTGAATGGGTGTGATCGAACTAGTTTCAGTGCTTTGGCGGGCGAATTTCTGCAGCTGCTGATTTTGCAGAAAGACCAGCGCCACTAACAGACCGCAGATGACAGGCCAGCCAAGAAATTGAATTGATGTGAGAAGGCGATTCATGGGCTCTTGGCGCAGAGCGCGGTTGTGGCTATGCTATGATCACAGTTAGTTAATATACAGCGTTGTAAAGGCGGTTTCCAATGACGATTCAGCGAATGCAGCTTGAGGCTGAGCTCACAAGGCTTCTGCAGCCGCAGCTATTTCGCGATTATTGCCCAAATGGCTTGCAGGTCCAGGGTAAAAACGAGATCAACAAACTCGTTACGGGCGTTACCGCGAGCGCAGCTCTGATTGAAAGTGCAGTCGACGCGGGAGCTGACTGTTTGCTGGTCCATCATGGTTATTTTTGGAAAGGCGAAGATCAAAACATAACTGGCTTGAAAAAAACGCGCGTAGAGAAACTTTTAGCGAGCCAGCTGAATTTATTCGCTTATCATTTGCCTCTCGATATGCATGAAGAGTTTGGCAACAATGCTGAGTTAGGGAGGTTGCTTGGCTTTCAATTCGAAGCGTCTATAGGAAGGCCTGGCGATCTCGAGATTGTTTTCATGGGTAAGTTGGCGCAACCCATTACGCTTGAAGCGCTGAGCGCACAGATCGATACAAGCCTGCAGCGTGCGCCTCTATGTATAGGCGACCCAGGACAAGAGCTGCGTCGTGTGGCATGGTGTACGGGTGCCGCGCAATCTTATTTTGACGTGGCAATAGCGGCGGGCGTGGACGCTTTTATCACTGGCGAAATATCAGAGCCCTCTGCGCATCTGGCAAGGGAGTCAGGTGTAGCTTTCATTTCGGCCGGACATCATGCAACTGAGCGTTATGGCGTCCAGGCGGTCGGCAACTACCTTGCGGAGCAGTTTGGTCTGGAGCATCAGTTTATCGATATTGATAATCCTGCCTGAACAAGATGTTCCGGCTACGCCTGAAATGTTTGATGATCCACTCGGCTTGTATTGCTTATCTTGAGCGGCGAAGATTACCTGCTCAGGGGAAGCGCGATTTCCTCGTCATTGACCGGCGCGCTCTTGTCTATGCCAAAATCCTCGGATAACGCTCCTTTTTGATCGGGGCTCTGCTTGGCGGCATAGTCTCTCGGGGGTGCAATGGGATTCGATTCTTCAGAAGAAGTGGCGGTGTCGAAGACTGCATCTGAATCGGCCGGTAATAATTTGCTGGCAACTTCACCTGAACATAAATCTTGTGCGCCGCTGGCTAGATGCTGATAAACATCGCGATAGCTTTCTGTCATATGCTGAACCAGTTCTGCGGTCATGCCAAAGTGGTCGCTGACGCTGTCCCGATACTCTGAATGACTGTCTTTAAGTTTACGGATCTCACTTTCCAGACCCTTGATCTTGGAAGGACTCACATTGAGTCGGGTGGCTATGACCAAACCCAGTATTATGCCTACCGCCAATGCGCCGAATGTCGTTAACCAAATCACTTATTTCTTCTCCGCAAATTTGTCTGCATCTCTAATTCTTGATTGATTTCAGTATAACTGAATTGCACTTGTTGCGCTGTAATAGTCTGTGTCTGCTAGTTTCTCGCGCTAAACGCGCCTAGAATGCAGCTGACATTTTAGCTCCGATCCAACACCTGTTTTTTGCTTTTCTATGAACCCGATTGATCGCTACCAGTCCGATATCGCCAGCGGCAAGACTTCGCGAGATTTTGCGCAGCTGCAGGTGCTGGAGAAGCTCAGCGAGCTGCAGGAAGAGATCAACGTTTTACCCGCGAGTAGCCCTGCATGGTGGCAGCGCGCGCTGAGTTTGCTATCAGCGCGCGACCCGCGCGGGCACGCAATTAAGGGTTTNTATTTATGGGGAGGCGTGGGGCGCGGAAAAACTTACCTGATGGATCTGTTCTATTGCTGCGTAGCCGATGACCGGAGAATAAGAACTCACTTTCATCGCTTCATGCAGAGCATCCATTCCCAGCTTGCAGCATTACAGGGAGAGGCCAACCCGCTGGAGATTATTGCTGATGATCTTTCCCGTCAAGCGCGCTTACTGTGTTTTGACGAGTTTTTTGTATCGGATATTGCTGATGCAATGTTGCTCGGTGGCCTGCTGACCGCCTTGTTCGAGCGCGGCGTTGTCCTTGTNGCCACCTCCAATGTGCCGCCAGAAAGGCTCTACGAAAACGGTCTCCAGCGAGAGAAATTCCTGCCGGCAATCGCGGCGATCCAAAATCATACCCGGGTCCACGAGATTTCGGCTGGACAGGACTACCGCTTGGAGTGCCTTAGTAACACAGAATTGTATCTTCACCCCATCGACTCAACNACAGACCAGGAGTTAACNCGTTATTTCGTGGACCTCGCGCCGGATCAACGAATAATGGAAACGGATGTTGTGCTGACTATTCTCGACCGAGAGCTCAGGGTCAAGCGCATGGCTGAGGATGTTGTGTGGTTTGAGTTTGAAGAACTGTGCGGTGGTCCCCGAAGTGCCTTTGACTATGTGGAGATCGCNAAGCTCTTCCACGCGATCATACTCAGCAATGTGCCGGCCATGGATGACTCCCATAATGACCATGCGCGCCGATTTATNAGCCTGATCGATGAGCTCTATGATCGCCGGGTCAAATTGATTGTGGCGGCTGCGGTGGAAGTTTCTGCCATCTACGCAGGTCAGCAGCTAGCTTTTGAGTTTGAGCGGACTCAGTCCAGGCTCATCGAAATGCAGTCCCACGATTACCTCTGTCGNGAGCATCTGGCCTAATCGACCGTACTNACAAATTGGATTGCTTGGGACAGTTTCCGGAATCGGNTGCAGGCGTTATTTGTCGCGCTCTCTGGCCTGCATCCCGAAGCTTGTTTCGGACGAGTATTTTGAGGGCAAAATCCCTTGAATATTATGTACCCCTTCGGTAGTATTCGCGCTCCTTAAACCAAAGCCCCTGAGTCGGATCATGAAGACTTACAGTGCGAAATCAAACGAAGTGCCAAAGAACTGGCTGCTGATAGATGCGGAAGGCCAAACTCTGGGCCGCATGGCAACTGCCATCGCGACGCGTTTGCGCGGCAAACACAAGGCCGAATATACTCCTCACGTAGATACTGGTGACTACGTGGTCGTGATCAATGCCGATAAGGTTCAGGTTACGGGCAATAAAACCACTGATAAAATGTACCACGCCCATTCTGGATTCCCAGGCGGACTTAAATCGATCTCCTTCGATAAGCTGCGCGATAAAGCGCCCGAACGTGTGATCAAGCTGGCAGTNAAAGGCATGCTNCCGCGGTCTCCGCTNGGCCGGACAATGTTNAAAAAACTCAAGGTTTATGCGGGTTCTGAGCATCCGCATGGCGCTCAGCAGCCACAAACCCTGCAACTCTAACAGGTTAACCAAGAACCCATGGCAAGTACTCAATATTACGGGACCGGACGTCGCAAGACCTCTACAGCCCGCGTATTTCTGACTAGCGGTAGTGGCAACATTACTATTAATAAACGCCCCCTGGACGGTTATTTCGGTCGCGAGGTGGCGCGCATGATCGTCCGTCAGCCACTGGAGTTATTAGAGATGGTCGATCGCTTTGACATCAACGTGACTGTGCGTGGTGGTGGCAGTTTTGGCCAAGCNGGCGCCATTCGGCACGGGATTACCCGAGCCCTAATGGAGTACGATAACGAATTGCGTCCAACCCTGCGTAAAGCTGGATTTGTAACACGTGACGCCCGCGAGGTTGAGCGCAAGAAGGTTGGATTGCGTAAATCTCGCAAGAAACCTCAATTCTCCAAGCGTTAAGCGGAAACATATTGTCAAAAACGCCGAATTCTTGCGGGAATTTGGCGTTTTTTTTTGTCGGGCGAAAAGCTAAAAATTATAATAAAAACATAACGTTAAGCTGCTTTTAAGCCATTCCTGCCACTTGAAAAAAAAGCCAATATTGACTACCATTCAACTGGCTTAAGACCTGCAATGGGAATAACTTCCTCCTAAGTGCCTAAGCGCACCACATTCCCTTGCCATATTATCGGATCAATTGAAATTAGCATGCTCTCAAGGAGATTTTTACGGTGACTGACGACAGTACAAAAGCTGGCCGCAGACGTTTCTTGGTGGGCTCAACTTCGGTGGTAGGTGCCGCTGGAGTAGTTGGAGCTGCCGTCCCATTCCTAGGATCCTGGAACCCAAGCGCCAAGGCTCGCGCTGCTGGTGCTCCAGTTCGTATCGATATCAGCCGCCTTGCTGATGGTGAAATGCTGGGGCCAATTCCAGCCTGGCGCGGTCGCCCTATATTCGTCGTCAAGCGCAGTCAGGATGCTCTCGCAGCATTGAATGAAGATCCAGCCCGGCTCGCTGANCCTGAATCACAGGACCCCGAACAACCAAATTATGCGCAGAACGAATATCGNTCACGCACTCCAGAGGTGCTGGTTTTGGTTGGACTCTGCCCGCATCTATTTTGCTCGCCAACTCCCCATGTAGAGTTGCGCCCGCAACCATTTGATTCCGACTGGCGCGGCGGCTTTTTCTGTCCCTGTCATGGGTCTCGNTTTGATCTGGCCGGACGTGTTTACAGTGGATCCCCTGCGTCACGAAATATGCAGGTTCCGCCTTATTCCCTTGAGGANGACAATGTNCTGGTAATCGGTATCGATGAGGAGACAGCAGCATGAGCGATATTACTGGAGCCGATAACCAAAACGATACCGGTCAGCGTCCTGGCTGGTTAATTGGACTCAGAGATTGGGTAGACGCGCGTCTACCAATCATGGATGCATGGAAGAAGCATCTCGCCGAATATTACGCCCCAAAGAACTTTAATTTCTGGTACTTCTTCGGCGTACTCTCCATGGTAGTGCTGGTGACACAATTGCTCACAGGTATCTGGTTAACCATGAACTATACCCCTTCGGCTGAAGAAGCATTTGCATCAGTTGAATACATCATGCGTGATGTGGACTTCGGCTGGCTTCTGCGTTACCTGCATTCCACCGGGGCATCGGCATTTTTCTTTGTTGTCTATTTACACATGTTCCGTGGNCTACTTTATGGTTCATACAAGAAGCCAAGGGAACTGATATGGGTCCTTGGGATGGCGATCTATCTTGTACTCATGGCAGAGGGATTCATGGGTTATGTATTGCCGTGGGGTCAGATGTCATATTGGGGCGCCAACGTGATTGTCTCGCTATTCGGTTCGATTCCCATTATCGGTGAAGACCTGTTGGTTTGGATTCGTGGCGACTACCTGATTTCCGGTGCCACCTTGAATCGATTCTTCGCTCTGCACGTTGTCGCTCTGCCAATCGTGTTGCTTGCCCTTGTTGTACTGCACATCCTCGCGCTGCACGAAGTAGGATCCAATAACCCCGACGGCATCAATATAAAAGACAAGAAAGGCCCGAACGGTGTGCCACTTGACGGTGTGCCATTCCACCCGTACTACACGATCTATCATGATCTGCCGGGTGTGATTCTGTTTCTTTTCGTATTCTGCGCGATCGTGTTTTTTGCGCCGGAAATGGGCGGTTATTTCCTGGAGATTGCAAACTTTCAGGAGGCTGACTCACTGAAGACGCCTGAGCATGTGCCGCCAGTTTGGTACTACACCCCGTTCTACTCCATGCTGCGTGCCGTTACCGTGCCGCTATTTGGTATTGACTCCAAGTTCTGGGGTATGTTGGTGATGTTTGGTGCCATCGCAATCCTTTTCGTGTTGCCCTGGCTGGATAAGAGTCCAGTTCGTTCAATGCGATACAAGGGATGGTATAGTCGTGGAGCGCTACTGGCATTTGTAGTGAGCTTTCTGATCCTGGGCGTGCTTGGCACTCAGGCAGTGAGCCCGGCGAAAACAGCTTTGGCACAGCTAATGACAGTTGTCTATTTCCTGTTTTTCTTGCTTATGCCTTGGTACACGCGCAAGGAGCAGACTTCCACGCCACCAGAAAGGGTAACAGGTCGCTTTATTTCCATCCCGCAACTAGTTGGTTCTATCGTGTTGCTGATGCTACTGGTCGGATTGCCGCTAATGCTGGTTTCTGGCAGTGCAGAGGCTGCCTCGGCAGGCAATCTGGATCTCGAGCATGTTGAAACTGATTTCGATGATAAAGAGTCGCTGCAGCGCGGGTTCCGCACTTACATGAACTACTGCGCAAGCTGTCATGAGCTTGGATATGCGCGCTATGAAAGAACCGCCGATGACCTGGAAATTCCGCACGACCTCGTGCTTGCGAATTTGGTGTTTGATGATTCCCTGATTGGAGATCCAATCAGTAACGCCATGTCTGAAGAGGATGCAAAGGTTTGGTTTGGTGCGGCACCTCCAGATTTAACTCTTGCCGGCAGAGTGCACAGTCCGGATTGGCTGTACACCTATCTCAAGTCGTTTTATAACGATCCAAGTCGACCGCTAGGCGCTAACAACAAGATTTTCGCGAACGTCGGTATGCCCAATGTGCTGCATGAGCTTCAGGGTGATGTCGAATGCGACGATCATGGGGCAAATGATCCAACTCAATGCGAATTGCACCATGAAGAGGGAACCGGGGCGCTAAGCGCTGACGAATTTGATAACGCCATAGCGGACCTGGTGAACTTCATGTACTACGTGGGTGAGCCGGGTCGAGAGAACAGGCAATCAATCGGAGTATGGGTCCTGGCCTTTTTGGGCGTTTTGTATATTCTGGCGGCGTTAATGGGTCGCGAGTTCTCCAAGGACTATCACTGAGTTAGGCCTGCCCCGCAGGAAATTAAAATAACCAACTAGGATTAGAGGATTTACCATGGGTGTGGTCGCAAAAAGATCGTCAATGACTTTTTATTCAGATGGCAGGAGTCACTATAGCCACAGAGTGCGTATCGTACTTGCTGAGAAAGGAGTCACCGTTGAGACAAGCGACGTAGACCCGAGTGACAAGCCTGAGGATTTGGCATCTCTCAACCCTTACAATACTTTGCCTACGCTGGTTGATAGGGATTTGGTGCTATACGAAGCTGACATCATGATGGAGTACCTTGATGAGCGCTTCCCGCATCCGCCTCTATTTCCTGTTTATCCAGTTGCAAGAGCGCAGAGCCGCCTTTGGATTTATCGAATCAGACAAGACTGGTGCGGACTTGTCGATAGTCTGATGGCTCGCGATGGTACGCCTGCTCAGTTGGAGAAGAAGCGAAAGGAACTGCGTGAAAGCCTGATCTCTATCGCGCCGATTTTTGGCGAAAAGCCTTTCTTCATGAGCGATGAGTTCACCATTGTTGACTGCGTTGTGACACCAATTTTGTGGCGTCTGCCAGTAATGGGTATTGAGCTACCGAAGAACAAGACCACAAAGCCATTACTGGAATATCGCGAGCGCCTATTCGAGCGCGACTCGATATTGGCAAGTTTTTCCGAACAAGAAAAAGAAATGGTGTAGACCTGACACCTTTAGGGATCGAATCTCGTTTCTTCTCCACCCCAAGGGTGATCATTCCATGACAATGACTTCCAGCCGTCCTTATATCGTTCGGGCGCTCTATGAATGGATCATTGAAAACAACTGTACGCCCTATATTCTCGTCAACGCTTTCGAAGACGGCGTTGAAGTGCCGCAAGAGCATGTTCGAGACGGACAAATCGTACTTAATATTTCGCCCGTTGCTGTAACCGATTTGCAGTTAGGTAATAATCGACTAGATTTCGAAGGGCGCTTTGCCGGTATCCCAAAGCGAGTCTTTGTGCCGATTACGGCAGTGTGCGGAATCTATGCCAAAGAAAATGGCCAGGGCATGATATTCGATCCAAGCATCTCACCCCCTGAACCTTCTGGCCCAGAGGACGCTGGCCCAGAGGACGCTGGCCCGGATTCTCCTCAACACGAACCGCCAAAACCTAAAAAAGGAGGCAACAAGCCTGCTTTAAGATTAGTAAAATAGCAGGTCGCTTCTACTAGTTAATGTATTCGAATACCTTTACCACTTTGGTGACGCCGGATACATTGCGCGCCAGGTTTGCCGCGCTGTCACCATCAACCTGGCTGATCATGCCCATCAAATAAACAGCGCCGTTCTCGGTGACGACTTTGACTTGATCTGAAGGAACATTCCTATTTGTGAGCATAAGCGTGCGAACTTTGGTGGCAATCCAGGTATCGTTGCTGCGTGTCAGTAGACCGGTCTTGCCTGCCACCTCCAGTTCATTATGAATACGCTTAATCTTGACACTTGCCTGGCTCGCGATCTCAGTTGCGCGGGTTCGCAAAGCGTCTGATTCGACCTGGCCTACTAGCAGGACAACGCTGTTATGGCTGATCACATCAATATTCGATTCCTTCAGCGCCGGCTCCTGCGAGCGCAAATTCACCGCGACTTTGGTCTCGATTATTTCATCTTCTATTATGGTGCCGGTGGTTCTTTCAGTGGGGTCTTCCTGTATGCCCTGGTTGCCAGTTGTTGCGGTTAAAATCGTTGTGCACGAGGACATCGCTAGTGCCACTAACAGCAGTATTGCTGAATTCAGATTCATGCGTCGTCTCCTCCGAATAGTTTAGTATCAATGTAATCACAAAGGCAGTGAATCACTACCAGGTGAACCTCCTGTATTCGAGCCGTTCGATCTGCAGGCACCCGAATTTCAATGTCTTCCGCTGATAAAAGGTCTGCCATGGCGCCACCATCGCGGCCGGTAAGTGCGACTATCTTCATGTCCCTTTCGTGAGCCGCTTTCATGGCTTCCATTACATTCGCCGAATTCCCGCTAGTGGAAATCGCTAGCAGGACATCATTGCTCTGGCCCAGTGCGCTGACCTGCTTTGAAAATATCTCGTTGTAGCTATAGTCATTGGCGATTGCGGTTAAGGTTGAACTGTCAGTGGTAATAGCAATAGCCGGCAGCCCAGGGCGCTCCTTCTCGAATCGATTCAGCAATTCAGCGGAAAAATGCTGTGCATCACCCGCAGAACCACCATTACCACAGCTAAGAATTTTGCCATCGTTGAGCAAACTACCAACCATGGTCTCTCCAGCCATCTGGATGACAGCAACCAGATCTCCGGCTGCTTTCTGCTTGGTTTCTATGCTCTCTAAAAAATGGCCGAGTATTCGGTCCTGTAAATCCATCTATATGCTCTTCAAATGCTGAAAGTGTAGGGAACCACTTGCATGTGACTCAGGTGTATCTTATATCGGCAGGTTTTACCCGACTGTTACAGGGTATTGCTGCAATCGTAGACTATTAAATGCGGGAATAGTTTCAATAAAAAGTGTTGCGAATGCAGGTAATGCGCTCGGCATGCTTGCTATTGGCTTATATACCCACTACATCCAAGCTACAATAAAATTGTCGATATCGCGGACGCGTCTGGAGAAAAGATTCTGCCGCGCGCTTGAGTTTACCTTGCTTGCCTACAGTTACCGTATCAAGCACAGAGCCATAAACCAGCTCGCGTCGGGACCTGACCTCAACAAACACCAGTGTCTGTTAATCCGCTGTCATGATCAGATCTATTTCTCCAAACTTGCGGTAGAAATTGCTGGCAACCGTGCTCAGACCCTCGGATTCCAGTTAGCGTGTTGCCTCACGCTCTGCAAGTTCACCTAGTTGGGCTCCGAGCATTTAGAGCCTNGGAAGCACTAGTCGAGNTATCCAGCGCCTGCAGTTCCACTTTGCCGTTTNGGAAGCGGGCAACTTCTAACTCTCGATAAATGCGCTGGTTGCCTGAAAGACTCAGGACGCCGGTGGTTCCGGGTATGCTGGGCACCTGGGCATTAGCTAACTGTTGCAGGCGTGGATAGAGTCGAAAACTGTCAACGCCAAGTGCTCTCAGCCTCTGCAATGGGCCAGGTACCGGCCGCAGTTCGGCATCAGTACGCTGCCGCAGTGGGGGTGCGCTGTCGAGTAACCACGGNGCATCCGTAAACCAGATGCCTTCCAGATCTCGATTCTCGGCTGACTCAATTGTGCCATCAAAAATAGAAGGTAGGGCATAAACAGGAATATCACCCGCATAGTAAAAGGCCAGCGTCGGTTTTATTAACCGNCCCTGACGTGGGTTGGCCACCAGGAAAATGAAGTCGATGTCTTGCCTGCGGCGGGGTGTAAATTCAAGGTTGGTTCTTGGTAGNAGGTCCAACAGGTCGGCGGCACGTTGTTCGCTGGAATCAATCGCTATTAGCCGTTTAACTACATCACTATAGTCGTTGGTGTCACCGTAAGTCGCGTTGGAGACCACGTTGCCACCCAGATTCTGCCAGGCATTGGNGAATGCTGTGCGCAGNCGAACGTAATTAAANGTGTCCGGCGCGATGATTGCAGCCTGGCGATGCCCGATGTTCCAGGCGAGTGCCGCGGCCTGGGAAATTTCGTCCTCCGGTGCCAGTCCGAATTGAAACAGATTGCCGGTCATGATTTGAGGTGAATCCGAGTAGTTCAGCGCCAGGGTAGGAACAGGCAACCGGTCTCCGGAATTGAGTTGATTCACCAGATCTTTATTCAATGGCCCAATGATTAAGTCAGCGCCTGCTGCTACCGCTTCCTGATAGACAGGCTCCACATCAAGCAGGCCTGAAGTGTCATATATCGAGATGATGGGGGTCTCTCGACTTACTGCCAGCGCTTCGTAGTACGCGCTTAGAAAGCCTTCCTGAATAGCGATGCCAGCCGTTTGCTGTAGCGGCAGCAAAAGGGCNATGCTCCGTGGTCTGGCATCCCACAGGGACTGCAACGAGGCCAGATCAGCCGGCAGAATTTGCGCGGCGGTNTGATTGCTCCATACCTGTTTCCAGCGCTCAATGGCATCGAGTTGGCTGCGAATATTAAATTCGTCGGCGCGATAAACCCGGCCCAATTCTATCCAGCCGAGCAGCTGGTAACTGTCTGCGCTGNCGGCAAGTTGCTCCAGTTCTTCAGCTTCGAGAACCTGCAGTCGCGCCCAAAGGCGCTCGACAATTTGCGCCGNGTTCGGATGGTTGATTTGTCTTGCGGCCATNGCATAAGCATTGATAGCGTCGGCNAAATTATTATTGTCCTCATGCAGGGAGCCCAGCATTGTGTATAACTCGGGCGCGTTGGGGCTGCCCTCAGTCATGCTCTGGGTCAAGTTACCCGTAAGCCAGCGCATGGCCGCAGCAGAATCGCCTGAAACCTNAGCTAATTCCGCCTGCAACAAGGCATAGGCCAGCTGCNNTTCTGCAGCCAGGCTGGCAGGGGTCTGAACTCGATTCGCCAGCTCGCGCGCACCGGAGTAGTCAGCTTCATCGAAATAAATCTGAGCAGCTTCTAGAAGCAGGCGTGCGGCCGAATCACCTGATGATTCTCCTGCGGCTCTAACCAGCGCCTCAGCCTGAACCACGGCTGTGTTTACTAGCGTAACTGGCTGAGGCGCCGAAATCTCAGTCGCGCCGCAGCCACTGAGCAGGGCAATCATCAAAACTTTGCATGGAGCTGTGACAGTGGAGCGCGGTAACATAGTGTGCCGAAGGATGATTTGAATCGAAAAAGACTAATACAAGAAAGCTATTCGGGCAATTTTTTGCAGAAATCAGAATTACAGTCTGGAGAGAAGACCAGAGCAGCACTATACGTTGTCGCCACGCCGATTGGTAATCTAGGGGATATGTCTGCGCGCGCAATTCATATTCTTGAGTCGGTCCAGCTGGTGGCTGCTGAAGATACCAGGCAAACCCACAAACTGCTCAGTCATTTCGGCATCTCGACCCCTTTGACGGCTTACCATGATTTTAGCGATCGCAGTGCTATTGGCAGGATTGTTGACAGGATTAAGGGGGGAGAAGCGGTTGCCCTAGTTTCTGATGCTGGCACACCCTTATTGTCAGATCCCGGATATGGGCTTGTCGAGTCGGCGCGTCAGGCGGGGATAAAAGTATTGCCGATTCCAGGTGCCTCTGCTTTAACCGCTGCTTTATGTGTTGCAGGTCTGCCAACGGACCGGTTTACGTTCGAGGGTTTTCTGCCTGCGAAGGCAGGGCAGCGGGACAAGCGTCTGCATGACTTGGTCTCTGAGCAACGAACCCTCGTGTTCTATGAGGCTCCCCATCGAATCGGCGTGATGCTGGAGGCGTGTCTTGCGCATTTTGGGGCATCTCGCAAAGTGTTTATTGGTCGCGAGCTAACCAAGAGATTCGAACAGCACTTCTCTGGTGAGCTTGCTGCNGCGATNCACTGGCTTGCAGCTGACAGTAATCACTCGCGAGGTGAATTCGTTGTGGTTCTGGCAGGATGTGATGAAGTTGGCAGGCAGGACGTTGAGATGCGCAAAGCCGAGCGCCAGGTAGCACTGCTGCGGGAAGAGATGTCTATGAAAAAGGCAGTGGCTTTAACCAGTAAGTTTCTGGGTGTGTCAAAAAATGATTTGTATCGGCGTGTGCTGGCATCCGACAAAAAGCTGGAATAGTCNNNAATCCCCATTGCGCAGATGCTAACTTGTCACTANNCTGTGCATGAGTCAGCTGGGCAATTGCTGTTTGTTTTNACTCTTGGAGTGAGAGCAGGGNGAGGAAAGTCCGGGCTCCANAGAGCAGGGTGCCAGGTAACGCCTGGGAGGTGTAAACCTACGGCTAGTGCAACAGAAAGCATACCGCCAGCTCATTTTTGAGCAGGTAAGGGTGAAATGGTGCGGTAAGAGCGCACCGCGCGACTGGNAACAGTACGTGGCAAGGTAAACCCCACCCGGAGCAAGGCCAAATAGGAATCTTAAANTGTTGCTCGCATTGGATTCGGGTAGGCCGCTTCAAGTCTGNGGTGACGCAGGCTGNAGATGAATAATTGTCCTCGACAGAACCCGGCTTATAGGCTGGCTCACACTTTTGNCCCGATCCCCGGCTTTTGANGACGTCAAGCTAGCCNGTTNCCTGAGAAATTACTTTAAATAGCCNTGATANCCGGCTGTTATTNNTCGATTTANNCNTTCCAATTACCCNCATGATCGCNGCAGATTCNNTTCTGATAGCGGCANGTTCACGTAAATTCTTGAAAAAAATACATAAATTGTCTTGCGCAGGTGCCGATGTCTGCCTATAGTGTTGCTTTGTGGCGAAAAGTGGAATTTTTTGTTTAATTGTGGGGGATAGTGGAATCCTTCGGGCAAGCAGTCACGCATAATAATTGGGGATAACCGTGTTTCGCGGCATCAATACAATCAACCTAGACGCAAAAGGGCGAATGGCCATGCCTGCACGCTATCGCGAGCAGCTGGTCAAGTCCTGTTCTGGGCATTTGGTTGTCACCATAGATACCAATCACCGTTGCTTACTTCTGTATCCGTTAGCTGAGTGGGAGCAAATTGAGCGGCAAATTGAATCCCTCTCTAGTTTTGACCCAATGTCACAGCGCGTTAAGCACCTCCTTATCGGTCATGCCAATGACATTGACTTAGATAGCAGTGGCAGGATTTTGCTGCCTCAGGAATTAAGGCAGTACGCGCAGTTGGAAAAGCACGTTTGTCTGATAGGACAGGGGAAAAAACTGGAGATCTGGGATCAGGCCAGCTGGACCGAGCAGAGAGACCATTGGTTAACAGAGAATTCAACGGAAGGCGAATTGCCAGAGAAATTAAGAACGCTCGCGCTGTAGGTGGCGGAGATGGATGAACGAGATGAGCTTCATAAAACGGTATTAGCAGAGGAAGCGGTCTCAGCCTTGAATATTCAGTCGGAAGGTTTTTACATCGATGCGACTTTTGGGAGAGGAGGGCATTCGCGAACCATTTTGAGCAAGTTAGGTGTGGAGGGGCACCTTCTCGCGCTGGATCGCGATCCGGAGGCAATCGAGGCGGCACAGCAGCTGGCGACACAAGACCTGCGACTTGTCGTCGGCAAAACGCAGTTTGGGCAAATGGAAAATGTCATCGAGGCGCAGCGAATTCAAGGCAAGGTGAATGGTGTGTTGTTTGATCTAGGGGTTTCTTCGCCCCAATTGGACGACCCGGATCGTGGTTTTAGCTTTATGCGAGACGGGCCATTGGATATGCGGATGGATAATGATAACGGGCAATCTGCAGCGGATTGGGTAAACACCGCGGCTCAGGAAGAGATAGCTGATGTGCTTTACCAGTTCGGTGAAGAGCGTTATTCACGTCGCATAGCGCGCGCAATCGTAAATGCCAGGAAAGCGCAGAAGGTTACCAGAACTTTGCAGCTCGCGGAGATAGTCAAGGCGGCACATCCGGCATGGGAAAGAGATAAGCACCCTGCAACCCGCTCCTTTCAGGCGATTCGTATTCATGTAAACGATGAATTGGGTGAATTGAAAAAAGCGCTCGCGGTGGCGGTAAACAACCTGGTAATAGGCGGCAGGCTTGCGGTGATTAGCTTTCATTCACTGGAAGACCGAATGGTGAAACAGTTTATAGCCGATTGTTCCCGCGGCGACAACTATCCACGAGGGCTGCCTATTAAAGCGGCTCAGTTGGCGCCTACGCTCAAGAAAATAGGTAAAGCAACAAAGCCATCCTTAAGAGAAGTAGCTGAAAACCCTCGTGCCCGCAGCGCCGTCATGCGAGTCGCAGAAAAGCTGCAGTCGGAAAAGGTAATGGCGATATGAAAAAAACAGTGAAAGGAAAATCGCGAGACGCTATTAAACCTACGCAATCAGCATCATATCCCACATCGCAGCCAGTGTTGTTGTGGTTGGGCGTTGGGTCAAGCAGATCTTTGATGCTTTTCCTGTTGCTTGGCGCCGTCCTGGTTTCCGGCTTAATGGTTGTTAAAACCACGCATGAGAACAGGTTTGCTTTCAATGAACTCCAGATGCTTCGTGAAGAGGCCAATCAATTGGATGTGGAGTGGGGCCAGTTGTTACTTGAACAGAGCACGTTTGGGCTTGATGGTCGTATTGAGCAGAAAGCAGTAGAGCAGTTACGCATGCAGGTGCCTGAAATAGATTACATTGTGATGGTGAGGCGTGATGCTAGAGAGCTTTAGACATGCAATCCGCCAATGGCGGTTACTCTTGATTATGCTTGCCATGCTGCTTTGCGTGGTGGCCATCGCTTGGAAACTCAGCGCTCTGCACATTTTGCAGAGAGACTTCCTACAAGGGCAGGGAGATGCTCGCACTATTCGGACAATTCCTTTGGTGGCAAATCGCGGGCTTATTATTGACCGCAATGGTGAGCCACTGGCCGTCAGCACGCCTGTGCAATCCATATGGGTTAACCCGAGTGAACTGGCGGAGACGCCTGAAGCAGTCTATTCACTGGCCGCTGCCCTGGAAATGAACCCGGAGGTGCTGACAAGCACGATTTTAAATAACGCCAATCGGGAATTCCTTTATGTGAAGAGGCGTCTCGCACCCGCGGATGCTAAGCGAGTGATGCGGCTCAAGCTGGGGCATGTGTACTCCCAACAGGAATATCAACGCTTCTATCCACAAGGGGAGGTTGCTGCGCACTTGGTCGGTTTCAGCAACGTCGATGACATTGGGCAGGAAGGGCTAGAGCTTGCTTATGACGACTGGTTGGGAGGCGTGCCGGGCCGGCGCCAAGTTATCAAGGATCGTCGTGGTCATATTATTGAGGAGCTCAATATGATTCAGGCCGCGGAGCCAGGTAATAACCTGACGCTGGCTATAGACTTCCAGCTGCAGAGTCTTGCGTATCGCTCTTTAAAAGCTGAATTCATAACCCGCAGGGCCAAAGGCGCTTCTGCGTTGGTTCTTGATGCAGATACGGGAGAAGTGCTGGCAATGGTCAATCAGCCTTCTTATAACCCACACAACAAGGCAGACATGACCGACTTCAGTGTATTACGTAATCGCGCCATTACGGATGTATTTGAACCTGGCTCTACAGTGAAGGCTTTTACTATTACCGCGGCGCTCGAATCGGGCCTGTTTGATCCCGACACAATTATCGAAACCAGTCCGGGATGGATGATGGTCGGGCCGAATGAAATCAGGGATATCTTTAACTACGGCACATTGACTCTGTCTAAGGTAATAACCAAGTCAAGCAATATTGGTACTAGCAAGATTGCATTTGAAATTGGTCCGGAGCTGATTCGGGATGTATTGCAAAGAGTTGGATTCGGCGAAGTCTCTGGTACTGGATTTCCTGGAGAGCGCGGCGGTGTGTTGCCGAGCCCTCGGCGCTGGAGCCAGATTGAGACAGCGACCCTATCTTATGGGTATGGGCTATCCGCATCTGCGCTTCAGCTGGCGCGGGCATACTCAGTAATTGCTGACGAAGGTGTCCTAAAGCCGGTTTCACTATTGAAGCTAAGTGAGGCAGATATCGATGCGTTGCCCAGAGAGCAGGTAATCAGTCCGATAATCGCGGGCCAGGTGCTTGATATGCTGGAAACTGTCGTAGATTCAAGTCGCGGCGGCTCTGCTGTGGAAGCAAATATCCCTTTTTATGATGTGGCAGGGAAGACTGGAACAGCGCACGTCGTGGGTGAATATGGCTATGAAGATAATTTGCACAATTCATTCTTCGTTGGACTGGTGCCGGCTTCCGACCCTGAAATCGTGGTGGTGGTGGTGATCAATGAGCCCAAGGGAGAAGAGCATTATGGTGGCCAGGTAGCGGCCCCGGTGTTTTCAGAGATCGCAACTGGCGCGATGCGAATTCTCAACATCCCTCCTGATAATGTGACTGATCAGAATCTATGGGGTGGATCCGCCCCATGACTACCAGTGCCGCTGAAGACATGAGTTCACACGCTGTATTGCTGGACCTGATTACTGGTCTCGTTGCAATCGAGAATGAGAGCCTGCCGGAATTGCAGGCCATCGTTACCGGGATTCAGATCGATAGCCGAAGACTTCTTAAAGGTGATTTGTTTATCGCTTGTTTCGGTCGTAACCATGATGCAAGGGATTTCATTGCAGACGCGATTCAGCAGGACGTGGCCGCTGTACTGGCTGAGTCAGGGGGCGAGTGGCAGGGTATTCGTGTTGTCGACGGCAAGTTAGTTGTGGCGATCGATAATCTGACAGCGAAGATCAGTGAAATCGCGGCGCGCTTTTACGGTAAACCCAGTGAGGAGCTCACTGTTTTCGGAATTACAGGTACCAACGGTAAAACCAGCTGTACGCAGTTCCTTGCGCAGCTGCTACAGACTGGAGGAGAGAACTGCGGAGTTATTGGAACGCTGGGATATGGCCCCTATGAGGATTTGTTGGAAACGGAGCTAACTACGCCGGATGCCGTTTTTACTCAGATGGCCCTGGCGGAGCTATCCCACAGGAATGTAAACCCAGTAGCAATGGAGGTGTCATCTGTAGGCCTGCATCAGAAGCGAGTGGCGGCTGTAAGCTTTGATACGGCCGTGTTTACCAACTTGACCAGAGATCATCTGGATTATCACGAATGCATGGAGGCTTACGCGGCGAACAAGCGCTTGTTGTTCACGATGCCGGGTTTGCGCAATGCTGTTGTGAATTTGGATGACCCCTATGCGCTTTCTTTTATCAATGCGGTTGCCAGTGGTGTTGAAATATCCACTTATAGCCTTAGCAATAAAATCGCATCAGTGTATGCAAGCAGCTGCACGCACACGCGTAACGGCTTTGAAGCGTCAATCGTGACACCTGTTGGCGCGGCTGAACTAGACGCACGATTGCTGGGTTACTTTAACTTCAGCAATGTCCTTGCGGTCATCACAATCCTGATCAGTTATCTCAAAATTGAAAATGAAGGCCAGCTGCAATTGCTGTGTGACAGAGTGTCTGATCTTAAGCCTGTTTCTGGTCGCATGGAAATTGTGGGTGACTCGACGGATATCACTGCGGTGGTCGACTATGCCCACACGCCTGATGGGCTTCGTAGTGCATTAACCGCGCTGCGAGATCACTTTAAAGGNNAGATCTGGTGCGTGTTTGGCTGTGGCGGNAACAGGGATAGAGGTAAGCGCCCANTAATGGGAGAAANAGCCGAACAGTTTGCTGACCGCATAATCCTCACAGATGACAATCCCCGTAACGAAGCGGGGGACGAAATCGTGCAGCATATTCTCAGTGGTATGAGAGATCCGANAAGTGCGCTGGTAATTCGTGACCGTGCCGAAGCCATTGATCACGCGATTAAAGGGGCGGCAGAGGGCGATGNGATTCTGGTGGCTGGCAAGGGTCACGAAAATTACCAGGAATCCAATGGCGTGCGTTCGATTTTTAGTGACGCCAACCACTTTCGTTTAGGGCTTAAGCCTCGGTCCCAAGGAATGAGTAGCTGAGTAAGTTATCAAGCGATAAAAGAGAGAGTTCTGAACTTTGATCAGCACCATGCAATTTAGTGATTTAGCCCAAAACCTGGAAGCAAAGGTTGTTGGTGCAGATGTAGAATTTGCTTCCCTGTCGACTGATTCAAGATCGGTGCATCCAGGCGAGGTGTTCCTGGCATTGAAGGGAGAACGATTCGATGGGCACGAACACGTGCAGGCTGCAGCAGATGCGGGTGCCTGCGGTGCGGTAGTGTCAGAGCAAGTTTCCGCTGGTATCCCCCAGTTAGTGGTAAATGACACGCACATGGCTTTGGGTCATATGGCATGCATAAACAGGCTTCGCAGTCAGGCGCGGGTTGTGGCACTGACGGGGAGTCAGGGCAAGACCACGGTCAAAGAAATGATTGCAGCTATTTTGGGGTCTCGTGGACCAACCCTGGCAACACATGCGAACCTAAATAATACGATTGGTGTGCCATTGACGTTGTTGCGCCTGAGCGCCGAGCATGATTTTGCCGTGATCGAGATGGGTGCGAATCGAAGTGGTGAGATCGATTTCAGTGCAAGTATTACCGTGCCTGATGTGGCACTAATCACCACGGCGAGTTCTGCCCATGTTGAAGGCTTCGGCAGTCTTGCCGGCATAGTTAAAGCCAAAGGTGAAATTCTTGACCACCTTAAACCTGGCGGCACAGCGGTTCTAAATCATGATGATTCTCATGTAAGTGACTGGATTGAGCGCGTTAATCCAGAAAGATTTGTACAGTTTTCCCTAAAGGAAGGTGCAAGAGCGGAGTTCATAGCGCGAGATATCCAGAGCAATCCGAATGGCAGAGTCGCATTTACGCTGCTTACCCCAGTTGGTGAATGTGAAATCAATATGCAGCTTCTAGGGCGGCATAACGTCATGAATGCTGCCGCAGCTGCCGCAGTTGCCTTGGAAGTGGGTGCTAATCTGGAAAACGTGAAAGCTGGATTAGCCGGGGTAGAGGCTGTGCCTGGTCGTTTGAGTGCGGTAAAGGGCATTGCAGATTCCGTGCTCCTCGATGATTCATATAACGCCAGNCCAAATTCTTTTAGCGCAGCNATTGATGTTTTGGCGACATTTTCNGGCCGTCGGATTNTGATCTCAGGTGATATGAAGGAACTCGGCGACGAGACNGAAAGTGCTCATGAATTGGTTGGCCGTCTCGCGCAGCAAGCGGGAATCGATGCGCTTTGGTCAGTTGGTGAGCATGCGGGGCTGGTTGTTTCAAGCTTCGGAAATGACGCCAGAGAATTTGCGGATCAGGAATCACTGATTGCATACGCAAGAAATCAGCTTGATGCGAATAGTGTGGTTTTGATTAAGGGATCACGGGGTGCCGGAATGGATCGCGTTGTTTATGAATTGCAGGCCAAAAAGGAACTCTAATGCTGGTTTGGTTCTCAGATTATCTCATGCAGTTTGATAGCAACTTTGCTGTGATTCAGTACATAACGGTGCGCGGCATATTCAGTATTCTGACTGCACTTGGCGTGTCGCTAGTTATCGGGCCGAGCATGATTCGTCGCTTGAATTACCATCAGATCGGGCAAGTCGTTAGAGATGATGGGCCGGAAACCCATCTCAGCAAGGCTGGCACGCCGACCATGGGTGGCGCTTTAATCTTGGTGAGCATCGTCATGAGTACTCTGCTGTGGTCTGATTTGAGTAATCATTATGTTTGGATTGTGCTACTCGTGACTATGGCTATCGGTGCAGTTGGCTGGGTTGATGATTACCGCAAGGTTTTCAGAAAGGACACCGCCGGCCTGTCGGCACGTTGGAAACTTTTCTGGCAATTTCTTGTGGGGATTGCTGCCTCCGTTGTGCTTTATGAGACGGCCCTCGGCCCCATCGAGACCGACTACATTATTCCTTTCTTTAAGGATGTGGCCATAGATGCCGGGGTTTTCTATATCGCCATCAGCTCTTTGATGATTGTATTTTTCAGTAACGCAGTGAACCTGACCGATGGCCTGGATGGGCTGGCGATTTTGCCTACGGTGATGGTGGGTGGTGCACTTGGAGTTATTGCTTATCTTGCGGGACATGGCGAATTTTCAGCTTATTTGAATATCCCTAATGTCACCGGATCTGGAGAAATTGTCGTTTTTGCCGGCGCCCTCGTAGGTGCCGGTATGGGGTTTCTTTGGTTTAACACCTATCCCGCGCAAATCTTTATGGGAGATGTAGGTGCGCTGGCGCTGGGCGCCGCATTGGGAGTAATGGGCATTATTTCTCGTCACGAAATCGTGCTGTTCATTATGGGTGGTGTTTTCGTGATGGAAGCTTTATCGGTCATTATGCAGGTCGCTTCTTTCAAGCTGACAGGAAAACGAATTTTCCGCATGGCTCCACTGCATCATCACTTCGAGCTAATGGGGTGGCCAGAGCCTAGAGTGATTGTACGATTCTGGATTATTACGGTGATGTTGGTGTTGTTCGGTTTGGCAACGTTGAAGCTGCGATAGCTGAGCAAGAGGTTGGTGGATGCATCCTTCCGCGAACGCTAAAAAACTGGTTGTTGGCCTTGGGGTTACCGGGCTTTCGTGTGCTCGCTATCTCGCTTCGCGAGGTGAGGCATTTATGGTCACCGATAGCAGGTTGGAGCCACCGGGAGTGGCGCAATTCCTGACGGATTTCCCCTCGGTGGAAATAGAGCTGGGTGGATTTCGGGATGAAACGTTTGTATCAGCGTCAGAGATCATCGTAAGTCCTGGGGTGAGCCTTAAGACACCTCAGCTCGCCGCCGCCATCGCAGCGGGAGTCCCGATTACCGGGGATATAGATATTTTTTCAAAGTCTGTTAAGGCTCCAATTGTCGCGGTAACAGGATCAAATGGTAAAAGCACGGTGGTGGAAATTCTGGCAGCAATACTAGACCAGGCGGGCAAAAACTATGGGCTGGGCGGCAACCTTGATAGCCAGAACGCTATGCCGGCTCTGGATTTATTACTGGATTCGCCTCGGGACCTCTATGTGTTGGAAATCTCAAGCTTCCAGCTGGAGACGACTGCGTCACTGGGTGCAGAAGTTTCGATATTGCTTAATTTAAGTGCGGATCATATGGATCGTTACGCTACGATGGAGGAATACCTTAAAGCGAAACAAAGGATATTTACTGCTTGTCACAGAGTGGTTGTTAACCGAGATGATGCGAATAGCTATCCGCCCGGGGAGGAGGCTCTGCTGAGCATTGATTTCGGTTATGGTCGGCCTTCAGCGAATGGTTTGGGATTGCTGGAGGAAGAGAACGACCAATATCTGGCATACCAGTTTGAGAGAATTGTGTCCGTTGGTGAGCTTAAGGTTTTTGGTCAACACAACATCGCCAACATGCTGGCAGCGATTGGCCTTGCGCTTGCTGTTGGAATTGATCTTAATTCCATTCGCAAAGCCATTACGGAATTTCCAGGCCTGCCCCACCGCTGCCAGTGGGTAGGCAGCGTAGCTGGTGTGGATTTCTATAACGATTCCAAGGGTACCAACGTGGGCGCTACCGTAGCTGCGGTTGAGGGGCTAGGTCACCACATAGAGGGCCATATTATTTTAATTGCAGGTGGCGTCAGCAAAGGGGGTGATTTCAAGACTTTGACGCCAGTGATAAATCAGTGGGGCAAGGAAGTGATATTAATTGGACAGGATGCAGTGGAGTTAGCGGAACATCTGGATTCGGATACACAGACTTACTTCGCGCAAGATATGCAAGAAGCAGTCGAGGTTGCGCTAGAGCATGCGGTCACTGGCGATGCTGTGCTCTTGTCTCCTGCGTGCGCAAGTTTCGATATGTTTGATAATTACCGCCATCGAGGCCAGAGCTTCATCCAATCTGTGGAGCAACTGCAATGAGCATAGCGTCAGGTTCGCAGCTTATTCCAATCAGCCCGCGCTCCGCGCCTCGCTTCAATGGACTGCTACTTGTTGTCAGCCTGCTAATTACATTTGGGTTGTTGATGATGACCTCGGCCTCAATCGAGATAGCCAGCAGTCAATATGGCGACTCGTTCTTTCACCTCAAGCGCCAGACAATTTTCGCCTTGATGGGGCTGACTGGCATGCTGTTCACCTTGCACATACCCATGTATTTCTGGCGCAGGATAAGCTGGTTTCTCTTAATGGTTTCTTTTGCACTTTTGCTATTGGTTCTTGTGCCAGGCGTTGGCAAGGTTGTGAATGGTAGTGCGCGTTGGATCGATCTCGGCCTATTTAACTTGCAGCCCTCGGAGTTGGCGAAGGTATTTATCGTGATGTATATCTCCTCCTACCTTGAGCGATATGCTGAGGAAGTGCGGGAGCAGTGGTCAGGATTTCTTAAGCCTATGCTGGTTATAGGTGCTGCTGTCGTGTTGCTGCATTTCGAACCTGATCATGGTGCACTTGTCATTCTTATGCTAACCGCCTTTTGTCTGATTTTCTTGGCGGGGGCGAAGTTTTACCGATTCCTACTGATGCTAGCTCTTTGCGTTGGCGCTGTGACTTATATTGCCATTATGAAGCCCTATGTTATAGAGCGCTTCTCTTCATACTTGAACCCCTGGGCTGCAGAGAATGTCTATGGTGGGGGTTATCAATTAACACAGGCATTAATCGCATTCGGTCGTGGTGAGTGGTTCGGGGTAGGTCTCGGGAACAGCATTCAGAAACTCTATTTTTTGCCTGAGGCGCACAATGACTTTGTGCTAGCCATAATTGGTGAAGAGTTGGGATTGGCTGGTGTGAGTTTCGTGATTATCCTATTTGTGTTACTTGTAGTTAAGGGTTTCAATATTGGCCGTGTTGCTCAACGCGAGGGCAGTTTGTTCTCAGCCTATGTCGCCTACGGTATTTCCTTGTTATTCGCCGGACAGGCGCTGATAAACATTGGCGTCAACATCGGTTTGTTGCCTACCAAGGGCCTGACGCTTCCTTTTCTAAGTCAGGGCGGTGCCAGCTTAATCGTGTGTTGCTACATGGCGGCCATTCTGCTTCGCATCCAGTACGAACTGGAAAATGATCTGAGCTCGGTCGGGGATGGCGTCGACGTATGGCAACAGGAGACATGAAGGTGTTAATAATGGCCGCCGGCACGGGTGGGCATGTGTTTCCTGCCATCTCAATCGCTCACGAGCTAATGTCCCGAGGCGTTTATGTTGAATGGCTTGGTACGCCAACAGGGCTTGAAAATGACCTGCTTAAAGGAACGGGGATTCCAATTCANCAGGTTTCTGTCAAGGGGCTACGAGGCAGTGGTTTTATGCGCTTATTGCTCGCTCCAATAATGTTGATCAGAGCATTCTGGTGTTCTCTGCGCNTTATTGGGCAAGTCGCNCCCGATTGTGTGCTGGGCATGGGGGGGTTCGTTTGCGGACCGGCTGGTCTGGCGGCGAAATTGAAAGGTAAGCCTTTGCTCATTCATGAGCAGAATGCAGTGGCTGGTTTGACTAATCGCCTATTATTCCGCATTTCAGACCGCGCCATGGAAGCGTTTCCTGCCACTTTTAAGCAGGCTGGTCATGTTGTTTATACCGGTAATCCTGTGCGTCAGAAAATTATAGCGCTGCATGCACAGCGACAAGAGACTGATCTCGCGGGACGACCGCTGCGCCTTCTTATATTGGGTGGAAGTCAGGGGGCAGCTGTCTTAAACATATTGATACCGAAGCTCGTTGCCAAAATGGATTCAGAGTTACTTGAAACACGTCATCAAACTGGCAAAAGACAATTTGATTCTACCCTTGAGCTCTATAGTGCGAGTGGCGTGCTTATAGATGCCTCGCACCGGGTTGAACCTTTTATTGACGATATGAGTGCCGCCTACGGCTGGGCTGATCTGGTGCTTTGTCGTTCCGGTGCGAGCACAGTTTGTGAGCTGGCAGCGGCGGGAAAACCGGCGATTTTCATTCCCTATCCCTACCACAAAGACAATCAGCAGCTATTAAATGCGAGCTGGTTGCAAGACAGTAATGGGGCTGAGGTGATCGAGCAGAAAGATCTGTCCTTAGCCCGGGTAATGAAAATTATGGAACGATACGCAAAAGACCCTGGTTTGTTGAATGCCATGAGCAGAAACGCCCGCGCAGCTGCAATTCTCGATGCAAGTTCGCGCATTGCTTCAATCTGTCAGGAGGTAATGCATGATCAAGCCAGTTGCAAGTGAGATACCTGAGATGCGTCGAATAAAGACTATTCACTTCGTGGGTATCGGCGGTGCAGGCATGTGTGGCGTGGCTGAAGTCTTGCTAAACCAGGGCTATCGAATAACGGGTTCCGATCTGAAGCGTTCCAACAATACTGACCGCTTGAAAAAAATGGGCGCGAAGGTTTATCTCAAGCATGAGGCCGGGAATGTCAGTAAGGCTGATGTGGTGGTGTATTCGAGCGCTATTAATCGCCGTAATCCGGAAATCAAGGCTGCGTTAGCTCAGCATAAACCGCTGATTCCGCGGGCAGAGATGTTAGCGGAACTAATGCGCTATCGTCATGCCATAGCAATCGCAGGCACTCACGGTAAAACCACTACGACCAGTATCGTTGCATCAATTCTTGCAGAGGGCGAGCTGGACCCAACTTATGTCATTGGTGGCTTGTTAAATAGTTCAGGGAGTAATGCGAGTCTGGGGGAAAGTCGGTACTTGGTGGCTGAAGCTGATGAAAGCGATGCTTCGTTTATGCACCTTCAGCCGATGGTGGCGGTTGTTACAAATATCGAAGCAGACCACATGGCGACTTATGGTGGCGACTTCGAAAATCTCAAAAAGTACTTTGTCGACTTCCTTCACAATCTGCCTTTTTATGGCTTGGCCGTATTGTGTATTGATGACCCAGGTGTGAAAAGCATTCTTGGCAAAGTCTCTAGACCGGTAATTACCTATGGGTTCTCCAAAAAAGCGGACTATAGGGTGAGCGGATTCAAGCAAATTGCAGGGCAAATTGCGTTCGAAGTGCAGCGCCCTGACAAGAAGCAGCCTATCAAGATCAAGCTTGACATGCCGGGCAAGCACAATGCACTGAATGCAGCTGCCGCTGTGGCTATAGCTTCGGATGAAGGCATAAAGGACGCTGCAATTAAACGCGGCATCAAGAAATTTTCAGGCGTGGGGCGCCGGTTTGACGTGCAGGGCGACTTCCCGGTCCCGGGCGGTAGCGTCACCCTGATCGATGACTATGGGCATCATCCATCCGAGGTGGCAGCAACCGTTCAGGCCCTGCGTGCGGGATGGCCAAATCAACGATTTGTCATGGTTTTTCAGCCCCATCGATTCAGCCGTACAGCGGACCTTTACGATGATTTTGTTGAGGTCCTCTCTGAAGTTGATGTCCTGTTGCTATTGGAAGTGTACTCCGCTGGTGAGAAAAAAATCCCGGGCGCTGACTCCAGAAGTTTGTCCAGGAGTATCCGTTTGCGGGGCAAGGTTGATCCCGTTTTGGTCCAAAATGAGTCAGATTTGCTTGGAATTTTGAGGGATATGTTGCGCCCCGGAGACATGGTTTTGACCCAGGGGGCGGGTAGTGTCGGCGGTCTGGCGCGGGATTTGGCTAGCAAAGGCTTCCTGAACCGGTAATTTGTTGATTTTAATGGAAGATTTTAGCCCTATCGGGTTAAGAAAAGTACTGATGAGAACGATAAATAAAGAACAAATACTGCCAAAAGCAGGCCACGTAGTTGTGCTGAAGGGAGGAACGTCACCAGAGCGTGAGATTTCCCTTCTTAGTGGTGAGGCTGTTGCCGAGAGTCTACTTCGACTTGGGGTTCAAACCACAGTGATTGATGTGGGGAATGACATTGCAAACGAGCTGCAAGCGGCGGCACCAGATTTAGTGGTGAATATGCTGCACGGGCAGGGCGGTGAAGATGGCGTGATCCAGGGAATGATGGATCTGCTAGGCATTAACTATACGGGTTCTGGTGTATTGGCTTCTGCGCTGGCCATGGACAAGGTAAAGAGCAAGTTGATATGGCGTCAGGTCGGA
>NYWC01000017.1 GCA_002684935.1 Gammaproteobacteria bacterium | reverse complement strand
TTCCCACTTTTGCTGCCAGTTCTTGCCAGCTTTGATCACCGTAAATAGCGATCTTGTCTATCTTGGAGTTGAGTTCTAGCCCGAGTTTGAAATCATCCCACGCGGCGCGCAGTTCCCAGCCCACATCTGCCCCCTTACTGGAACGATAGGTACTTTAATGCCCAGCATCTCCCCTACCGGTCCGCACCAGGCCCCGGTGGCGAGCACCAGGGTTTGGCAACGATATTCTTCCGAGCCAGTCCGTACTGCATAACCCCCCGCGCTAAGAGCTGTGATAGCTGTGACATTTTGGCCGGTATTGATAGTCGCTCCCGCCACTTGTGCAGCATGGGCGAAGGCCCGGGTTGATTTGACCGGGTCAGCCTGTCCGCGCTGCGTGCTATACTGGTAACCCAGCAATTCGCCATTGGCCTCGGGCTCAATGGCACGCGCTTCTCTCGGTGTCAGTAGTTCCAGGTCATAACCCTGGGCGCGCAAAGATGACACTCTGTCCTGAAAGTGTTCAAACTGTTCGTCTGTGTGAATCGCTGTCAGGGTGCCGGACAGACGAAACTCCATGTCATAGCCGAGTTCGATCTGCATGCGCTTGAATATTTCGACACCACCCGCAGTCAGATAGGAGAGTAGATCAGGGTTATTGCCCCAGCCATTACCACCGAGCCCTCCCATATTTTGCCCCGATGCCTCGGACGCTATCTCACCGCGCTCCAGTAAGATCACATCCCGACCCTGCTCTGCCAGGTGGAAAGCAGTGGAAGCCCCGGCGATACCACCACCAATAATCAGCACGTCGGTATCGTTAGCGTTGCTCTGGGCAAAGACTCCACGGGGTGCGGCGCTTGCCGCTGCCAGGGCCCCAATACCGATTAACACACGTCGCCTGTCAGGCGCGCCTGGACTCGCCTTCTCAACAGAGGCGGATAGATCGCTGTGGTTTCTATTCGAGCTGCTATTGTCGTGATCTGTCATGACATCTCCTGCCTGGATAGACTTGCTCTGGCTTACGCCTTTGTATTTCTAATCGGTTGTAGTCCTAGTGTCTAAGGGATCGATAAACGTCTCCCCATCCAACTGTTCGCGAATCTCTGCGGGAACCACAACCTCAAGGTGAGTAAGCAGTGATGGTAAGACGTCTACGATGCCAGGCATGTTGTAGAAATTCCTATTGATCCTCTCACTATTGCTTGCGATCCAGATGGTTCGCTCCCGCTCAGACTGGCCGCCATGGTTTTTACCGGTGTCGGCGTCGCGCCCGTGATCTGTTGTCACCAAGATTAGCCAGTCTTCTTCGTATAGCGCCTGCCGCTGCATTGCCGCCTGCCAAATCTTTCCTACATTGGCATCCATTAAGGTAACAGCAGAATTCAGCTCATCACCATCACCAAACATATGACCGGTATCATCTGTGAATTCCAGGTAGACCCAAGAGAGATCTGGCCCTTCTCGGCAGATATAGCTGGCTGCCTCATCACTCACCAGCGCATCAATTTCCCTGATGTATTGCCTTGCCTCATCGTGAGGGAATCGCTCTTCATCATTTTCAAAGCCATCAAAGTAATAATTCAGCTTTTGCCCACCTGCCTCAGGTAGACCTTCACCGATAAGTTTCGTGCGGTTATCTTCCCAGCTTGAGAACAGTGCCGTGCGGATTGCGGCGTTTTGTTGCTTCGCGATTCGAAAGATATCCCAATAGCGATAGTCCGGTGCATCTATGGAGTTGCTGTAGACATTATGCTTATTGGCCCAGGTACCGGTTAGTAAACTGTTATAGCCCACCGCTGANACTGTCGGACTCTCGCTGGCGCCGCCTGNTTCGCCGCCCACATAGGCCCGGGCNTAGCCTNTTTCTCCAGCNANNTCNTCAATNAANGGNGTNGGCACCGTTTCAAGCACATCAGCCGGAATACCATCGACNATAATNAANACGACCTTGGGTTCGCCCCGNTCTATGACTATNNGGTCAGNTGTGCTGCAGCCAATNAGGGTNNAAACCAGCACTGCAAGCANGCCAGGTGAAACAGGGNTAGANCGAAGCNANGCANTCCTCATCACANCACCAGNAGCAGTAGCATGAGTGGTNGTCGTGAAAGTGTAACAGGCATCNCGGTGNACCTGTTANACTAGCNTAAAATTCGANTTNACCGGNTATCNCNCANAAACAAAATGATCTCCNCAACTGGCTACTGTCNGTNATGCAAACCATTCTTTCTATTGCNGTCGCCTGCGTGCTGCTTACCTCCTTGTTGTTGGTACTTCGATGGGGTTCTCTGATCCTGCATGGCGAGATGCCCACGCGCTTTTTTGCCTTCTTCGCCATTCTGTTTACGTCCGGGCTCGATGTAGGGCTAATCATCTTTCCACTCACCGAGTTCCCGGTCTATGAAACCGAATCGGTCTATGAATTTGCCAATCCCTTGGCCATTGCCTTTGGTTTTTGGGGATTTCTGATCTGGCTGTTCTACTTCGTGACCACATTCTACTTTTGTATCGTAGAACCACGCCTCAAGCTATTTGAGATCAGCTGGGTTAAGTGGATCAATAATGTCATCATCATTGCCACCTGCGCCTTCACCGGTTACCTNTTCCTTACTTACCTGCCGGATTACGTCGATGGAATCCCCTCGTCATTGCAATTTGTAGTCGTGGCCCTGGTGCTGCTGGCNGCNGTTTTTTCCAGCACGGATATTCGTTANGTCAAAGTACTAAGCCTTTCCTCCACCTGGCTGTTCTTTTCACTGATATTGGTAATGTGGGTTTTTGGTGGCCTAGGACTCGACGGGCTCGCGAACAACCTGAAACAGATCGGCGGCTACTTTAGCCAGATTCACCGCTTCGCCCTGCCTCTCTCCGATTATCATGCGTTCTACCTGTTTTGGTGGTTTGCCTGGAGCATCATGATCGGGCAGTTTGTGGCACGCTTTGTTGGGGGGCTAAAAACCTGGCAGTTGTTGCTTGCGTTACTTTGTATCCCGTCCATTCCCATCGCCCTATGGTTCTCTGTACTATTTGGCGTATATGAGCAGGGTCGAGACATTAGCGGTCTTATGAATGGGTTTATGTTGNCGGTGGGGGTTATTTTCGTGGTGAATTCACTGGATTCACTAACCCGTCTCTACTCAGATAATCTACATTGGCATGTTGCGCGGTTGGGCCGCAGAAACTACATCTTGCTGCACTGGTCGCTACTCTACAGCCTGATTCTGCTCTATCAATTCACGCCATTGCAGATTGAATGGATTGGCCTGATAGTGATTGGTCTCTATACCGTCATTGCGGCATTGATTATTATCCACCGCCACAAGCTACAGAGAANCGCNCAGGGCTAGAAGCAAGAGAACTAAATGGAAGAATTTGATTACATCATTGTGGGAGCGGGCTCTGCAGGCTGCGTTTTGGCCAATCGATTGTCGGCCGAGTCTTTGAATCGTGTCCTGCTGGTTGAAGCCGGTGGCAGTGATCAACACCTGTTTGTGCAGATGCCCACGGCACTGTCCTATCCCATGGCAATGAANCGATTCAACTGGGGATACTACTCCGACCCGGAGCCGGGCCTGGATGGCAGGCGCATTTCCTGCCCGCGCGGCAAAGGTCTGGGCGGCACCTCCTCAATCAATGGCATGGTCTACGTGCGCGGNAATGCACAGGATTATGAGGAATGGGAAAGCCTGGGGGCTGNCGGCTGGGGATATCGCGATTGCCTGCCCTACTTCAAGCGCGCGGAATCCTGGGTCGGCGGCGGCGACCGCTATCGCGGTGAATCGGGCCCTTTGGGCGTAAGCGCTGGCAATGAAATGCGCTTAAATCCGCTCTATCGTGCCTTCATCGACGCAGGTGTCGAGGCGGGTTACCCCGAGACCAGTGACTACAACGCCGAATTCCAGGAAGGCTTTGGCCCCATGCACATGACAGTGCGCGATGGCATGCGGGAATCTACCTCGCGCGCCTATTTAAAGCCCGTGCGCCATCGTCGCAATCTTGAAGTCTTGACCCGCGCGCATGTGCAGCACATTGAATTAGATGGCGATCGCGCAACCGGCATCTCCGTTGAAGTCCTGGCCAGGACCAGAGCAATCAGAGCACGCAAGGAAGTGATTCTGGCCGCGGGCAGTATTGCCTCACCTGCACTGCTGCAGCGATCGGGAATTGGNNATCACGCCCATCTGCAGTCTGTCGGTATNACGCCAACCCACTCCCTGCCCGGTGTCGGGGAAAACTTACAGGATCACCTGGAGGTCTATTTTCAGTTTCATTGCAAAGAGTCCGTGAGCCTCAATAACAAGCTGGACGCATTGAGTAAGGGACTCATTGGTGCCAGGTGGCTTTTATTCAAAGATGGGCTCGGCGCCACTAATCATTTTGAATCCTGCGCCTTCATTCGATCCCGAGCCGGCTTAAAGTCGCCTGATATTCAATATCATTTTCTGCCCGCCGCCATGCGCTACGACGGCACTCCCTCTATTGCGGGACACGGCTTCCAGGTTCATGTGGGACCCAATAAACCGAAAAGCCGGGGTCAGATTCGCATCACTGCCGGAAATGCGGCAGCGGTACCCAGCATCAAGTTTAATTATTACCAGCATGAAGATGATATTGCTGCCTGGCAGCAGTGCATTCACCTTACCCGCGAGATCATGCGGCAGCCGGCGATGGCGGCNTACAACGGTGGCGAGTTACAGCCTGGGCCGGAGGTGCAGAGCGAGGATGAGATCGATGCCTGGCTGAAACAAAATATTGAGAGTGCCTATCATCCTGCTGGCACTTGCCGAATGGGACCAGCCAGCGATCCAATGGCTGTGGTTGATACAGCGGGTTGTGTCCACGNCATTGATNGGCTGNGGGTTGTGGATGCATCGATATTTCCGAGTTTGCCCAACGGCAACATCAACGCGCCGGTGATCATGGCGGCTGAGAAGCTTGCCGACGCCATTCTGCATAAATCGCCGCTACCGCCCGCCGAGGTGCCTATCCACCTCCCGCAGAACTGGGAGACACAGCAAAGATAAATAGCAAGACTTAACGCGGTTCAAACTCGGCGCTGCAACACCGCAATCAACGCAGGGACACCACAGCATTTCAATTCCACTCTGAACTGCCTAGCCTATGCTACTAAGTCCACGGCTCTTGAAAAAAATGGTCATAGCTAGGTGAGAGTAAATATCTTACGGAGTTTGCGGATCAGGTTCATCTGTCACAAGCTGGGGTTAACTTTTTAAGTATTGCAAAAAGCTGCCTGAAGACTGCTTAAGAGCCATTAAAAACTCGCCAGAGAAATGCTCCCAGTTTTGCATCGGGTCATTCGGTCTAGCTGGTTGGACATAAGTTCGCTGGAGCGAAATTCACCGGCCGCTCCGGTAGNTAAACCAAAAGGTGCCGCTTATTCAAATCNATCATGGTAGGTATGCACAGCCTCCTGCAGTTGTTAAGGGGCGTAGCCAGCTTACCTGCCCGGTTTACCTTCGTCAGGTTGATTATGAATGCGCGAATGCATGAACTCAGTATTATTTCTCGGTGTTAGCTGGTCATATCGATAAGTTTACAGGCAAGGTCAAGTTCACTAGNNGCAATCAAGAACCGGGTGAATANCTGAAACTATAGCNGCCCTCATGGGTTTTGCTATCGTTCGCAACTACTGTGGTCCAATGCACAGTCTAATNGCCCGGTGCTTCAAGCGGATCCAATATTTCAATCATCAAGTCATCAGCTNCCATGGTGTGCAGNCCCCTCAAAGCGTGCTCGCCTCCCGGGCCTACCAGGCGCAAACTACTTTGCGATACATCAGGCAACGCCTCATAGAATAATCTGAGGTTTCGCGGCGCCCGAGCCAGGGAAGCGTCTGCGGCTGGCTCCGNCCTTAACAGTGGAGAGTCAGGCTGACTGCTGGCACAGGCAACCAGAAAAGTAACCATTAGCGCCAATGCGATTTTTACCACTTTGTTCAAAATAATGCTTTTTGACAACTTCAACATCAATTTCCCCATTAATCTTCTGATGACCAGTATACCAATGCGGCCGTAAAGGCCAGCCTGTTTGCCGACTGTTTATATTGCTTAGACTATGGCCGACCGCCACTCTCGGACAGATGACAAATTGCCGCAGCAGGTTCATTCAATCGGTCCTTGCTCACCCGTTAATTACTCAGGGGGCCCAATAACGCGTGACAAATGTAGCATTTTGTAATTCGCAAACCTGATCTTAACGCGATATTTTTCCATAACACGATGATTAATATAGCTTTTAAGTAAATTTTAAATCATTTACCAATACCTGAGGCATTATGTCGCAGGCGGCAAATGAAGGCCGCTCGCTTATACTCCACTAATGAAATTGGAAATTGTGGCGAGCGTTATTGTGAACAGAATCGATTCCTATTTAATTGACTATTTGCTGGGTAAAAGTGCCGTCCAGGTTCTGGCAGGACTCCTNTTGTTTTTGGNNGCCNCAACCCAGGCANTGGCTGAAGATGGCACNGTGCTGGCAAAACAATTTCCGGAGTTGCAGCAGCTCTTGCTGGCTCACGATGTAGTGCAGGCGAGAACCTATGAAGAGATTAGCATTACCAATTCATCACCTACTGCCGCCATCGGCCAAAGGGTGCTAATGGAAACACTGCAAGCGCTTGAGGAGTCCAGGGGCTCACACTATCACTCNGCGGGCGATCACTCCGCCATGCTCGGCCCCCATCGTGTGTTCGAAAGCCGAGCCACCCCTGGCTTGCTGGGCGTGATTCGCGAGGATCATAACGCAGCTGAAGTGAGAACCGCGCTAGCGGATATCGGCAACCTGCCGCCAATTGCGGTCGAAACGCTGCAACGCGGTCGTCTGTTCGTTGAGCAGTTGATTGAGGTCTATCTGAATCCTGCCTACGAGGATAAGAAGGCAGCAGTCTCGCAAGTGGTACAGGATTACCTTTCAGTACACGAGCATTCAATCGCGTACTTACCCAAATCAGACGAATTACTGTCCGATCACGACTATGCCTATGCNTACAACGCGGGTTTCCCGCAGCTGAGCGGACTGACATGGGCCTCACAATGGCTGAAGGTCGCCTTGCTTGAGGTTCTAATTACTGCGCCGGACAAGGAATCCAGAGACGCAGATATCCAGAACCTGCTAGACATTTATGGAGAGAAGATCACGCGACTCCATGGCAGCATGGTTTCGCTGCCCAGTGATATACCAACCAATCCGGTAATCGCGCCAAACTTTTATTCCGCGCACCCAGATGCAGCGTATATTCTCGACAACCTCGAACTTCTCAAGGTCGTCATTGGCGACATCCTTGCGCATCCAGAAGTAGAAAACCGCATTGGTGCTATCGAACTTGCCGTGGCTAACTACACAGATAAAGAATCAGACCTGGCCAAGGAGACAGACTACCTCCTCTATGTGCTGCGCGGCGGGATTTACAATGCCGGCGGTCCGGCACGCGGAGGATTGACGCAGCCAGATCGTAACTGGACAAGGGAACAATCCGAAACGCCCCATGTCAGCTCCAACCCCATGGCGATGTAGCGCGTAGGGGGTCACATGAGAACTAAACTACGTCTACTACAGCTCGCAAAACTTGGCGCCTCTTTGNTCGCTGCAACGCTTTACACTGTTGCTGGACAGAGCCTGGCGGCAACCGAACGGGTTGGAGACTTTGCCCTGTTAGATGAACAAGGCCGATTCCATCAACTAAGTCGTTATCAACATCGCGANGCCGTGGTAATGCTGACACTTGACGGAAGTTGTTCAGCAGCAATGAATGNTGCGAAAGAACTGGGTGGTTTACAGAGCCAGTTTGGTGAAAGTGTTGANTTTATTGGCTTGGATGTAAGTGGTGCCACTCGGTCTGAACGCCACCAGTGGCAGCTTCCTTTTCCAGTGCTCGGAGACGAGATGAAGCTGGTGGCCGAAAGTCTGGGCTTGAGCCAGGCAGGCGAAGTGCTGGTTTTCAATCCAGAGCGTATGTCCCTGTTTTATCGTGGCGGCACTGACGCAGCTTTGAATGAAAGATTGATGGCTGTCATTGACGACGACGCCTCTGACACCGTGACTGCAGATGTAACTGGTTGCGCAATCGAATACACCGACCTGGCACGCCACAAGGAAAGCCCTCCTGACTACAGCACTGAAGTGGCACTCATCGTTGCTGAAAACTGTGCCATATGCCACCGCTGGGGAGGCGCTGGACCCTTTCCGTTTGATAGTTACGTGTCCTTGCTGGGTTGGTCACCAATGGTACGTGAAGTCATCCTCAATAAGCGCATGCCGCCGATGCAGGTAGATCCTGAAGCTGGAACCTCTGCCAATGCCCATGCAATCTCTGCCACGGAGCGCCAGAAATTACTGCATTGGATGGAAGCCGGCGCACCGCGCGGCGAAGGCGAAGTTGATCCGCTGGAACTTATCCCTCTGGAAAAGGAATTCGACTGGCAGTTGGGTGAGCCTGATTTTATCGTTGAATCCCCCACCAACATAGTGCCAGCTGTTGGTATTCAGGATTACGAATACCTGGAAGTTGAATTACCATTCGAAGAAGAAAAATGGGTGCGTGCCTTCCAGTACTCCCCCGGTGACGAACGCGTGCTGCACCATCTGATGACTTTTGTGATCGCTCCCGACGAAGATTTCTGGGGTCCAGAGAAAACCAAAAAGACAGCGGAGCGACGATTCCTGGGCAGTTTTATACCGGGCGAAAACCCCGCCACCGTGTTTCCTGAAGGCACTGGCGTGCGCATTCCCGCTGGCCACAAACTGGCCCTGCAGTTTCACTATGTTACCAATGGTCTTCAGATAAGGGACAACACCAGCATTGGACTTTATTTCAGCGACATACCGGCGGAGAAAGAGATTCTAACCAGAGCGGTGGCGGAGCGTTTCACCATCGCACCGGGTGATTCGGAGCACCCTGTTTCCGCGGCCTACCAATTCGATGAGCCGGTTAAACTGCTGGCGGTGCGTGCGCGTATGAATTACCGCGGCAAACACATGAAGTTTGCCTTCATGCAGCCCGATGGAAAGACCGAGGATGTTTTCAGTATTCCAGCCTATAACTACGGCTGGCAGCCACACTACTGGCTAGATAAGCCGGTAAGCCTGGCAGCAGGCACCAAAGTGCAGGTTGCTGGCGCATTCGATAACTCATTGTCTAACCCATTCAATCCTGACCCAAGAGAAGCAGTAACCTGGGGTCTGGAAAGCTGGGAAGAAATGTTTACCGGCTACCTCACCTATGTAGTCGATGATTGAAGCACGAGCCGTAAGAGATTGATCAACGATCGCGTTTACGATAATCAGATTGTTACAGACCGAATTACACAGATAGAGAAGACCAAAAGGAAGAAATTATGTTGAAGCAAACTTTACTCGGCCTGGCCCTGGCCGCCCTTTCGGCAACCAGCCTCGCAGATGAGTGGCTAAAGTCACTACCGGATTTTGAACTACAGGACCAGAATGGCGTGNNGCACACGCTGGACCAATATCGTGACAGTGAATTCATCGTCATGTACGTGCAAGGCGTTGGTTGTCCGATTGCGCGCATTGCGCTGCCCCAGTACCGGGAAGTTCGAGATCTATATGCAGACCAGAATGTCGAGTTCCTAATGTTCAACGCTAACATCCAGGATGACATCAAGCGCATTAGTCGTGAGTCCAACGAGTTCGGTATCGAGTTCCCCATCCTCAAGGATGAAGGTCAGGTGCTGGCCAAGGCGTTGGGCGTTGAACGCACTGCCGAAGTCTTCGTGATTAACCCCCAGACCCAGGAAGTGCTGTTTCGTGGCCCTATCAATGACCAGCTAGGTTATGAAACTCAGCGCAATGAAGCCCACGATGAGTACCTGAAAGACGCCCTCGACACCGTGTTGGCCGGCGGCACCATCGATATGCAGGAAGTGCCTGACTCCAAGGGCTGCCTGGTAGCGATCTTCGATACTTGAGCGAAAGGCAAAACGTATAAAAGTAAAAAAGGGGGCAGAGTAAAAATACAGCACTGTATTTTTACTCTGCCCCCTTTTTTACTTTTCCTCTTACCCNTTTTTTTTGCATCTTGTATATCGCCGCCCCTTCACATCCATGCGCCCGCGGCATACAGTGCATCCTGTACATAAAGTCTGATGGATGTTTAGGAAAAATAGCCCTGGCGATCTACAATGTACTCTCTCAGTCATAGACTGGTCCAGATTAAGGGTATTCAATCTCCGGTGACTAAAGAATCTACGCTGAAAACTGAACAAAGGTCTGTACTGCTCATGGTCCTACCTAATGCCCTGGCCGTTCCCATCATGTTGTCTTCGGTCAATGTGGCCTTGCCAGATATAGCCTCGGACTTAAATTTATCAGCGGTCGCAGTGAGTTGGGTGCCTACGGTTTTCCTGATGGCAAGTGCGATGTTTGTGCTGATCTTTGGCCGCGTAGCTGACATGTTTGGGCGCAAGAAAGTGTTCCTGATAGGCGCCGTGACCGTGATCGTGTCATCACTTATGGCAAGCATGGCGGGTGATAGTTCACAGTTGTTAGTGGCTCGATTCCTTCAAGGCTTTGGCGCAGCTATGCTTTATGCAACTCAGATGGCACTTATCTCGTCGGTGTTTCCGCCACAGGCGCGAGGGCGAGCAATAGGCTGGGTCATCTCGCTGATCTATGTGGGCTTGGCTGTAGGGCCACTGTTAGGTGGAGTAATCACAGAATATTTTGGTTGGCGCCCCACGTTCTACCTACAGATACCACTCGCTTTTGCGGTGCTTTACATCGGACTCTTTAAAGTAAAAAAGGAATGGTCTGCTGAAGAACGGGGTAGTTTTGATGTAATTGGAGCCGGATTGTATGCAGGAAGTATCGCACTCATCTGCGTAGGCTCTGCTTATATGCCTCAAGGTTTTGCCTTGCTAATTTTTATTGGCGGCATTACGGGAGTGCTGGTTTTCTTTAGCTACGCGCGAAGAGCGGAGCAACCGCTATGGAATGTGACCCTGTTTTTTACCAATCGACTCTTTACCTTCTCCTGCATGGCTTCGCTTATTATCTATAGCGCTACGTTCATGAATGTGGTGTTAGTCAGCCTCTATCTGCAATACATACAAGGAATGTCGGCGATGCTTGCTGGCGCCGTTATGATGGTGCAGCCTCTCGTAATGGCTATATTGTCTCCTTTGGTAGGCCGTTACGCAGATCAGCTCGAACCACGCTGGCTCGCTTCGTCCGGCATGTTGATTACCGCCGTTGGCTTGCTCGCTCTCGCCTCATTAGGCAGTGACGANTCACTGCCGCGAATTATATTGGCACTGTTCATTACCGGCTTCGGATTTAGTTTGTTTTCCACGCCCAACGTGAATGCGATGATGGGTTCAGTGGAGAATAGATTTCTAGGTGCAGCATCTTCAGCTGTCGCTATAACTCGCATCTTGGGCCAGATGGCCAGCATGGTCCTGGTGACTTTGTTATTTGCAATCTTCGTTGGAGACTTGCCTTTTTCGCCAGACAATTTCTCTCTACTGGCTTCGACCATACGAACTGCTTTTTACCTTGCAGCGCTGCTCTGTCTCCCTGGCCTCATATTTTCACTGTCTCGTGGCGAGACTGCACGCCCTAGAGAGCTTAAGAGTGGCTAAGTCTGCATCGCCATTGGGAACGTGGCAGTCTGGGTTGACTGCNGAAAAAGTGAGTNGGCAGTCGGAAGAAATTGGATTTCTGCAGCCAACGGAAAATGGTGTCTACTTCATAAATTGCGTGGACGGCGACCGCGGCCAAATGGCTGTCTGGCTACAAACAGATGCGGGTGCGCCCATCCAAATTACACCGGCTCAATTCAATGTTCGAAGCAGAGTGCATGAGTATGGCGGCTCACCGTACATTGTTGCAGCAGGCATGTTGTTCTTTGTCAATTTCAACGATCAGGCTCTTTACAGCATTGCACTGGATAAAGTCGGTTTTGCCAGCAAAGAAGCAGGCGTAGCTCGACAAATTACTCCCGCAAATAGCGGTCTTCGCTATGCCGACTTTGCTTTCGATGGATTCAGGAATCGTCTCATCTGCATCAGGGAAGACCACCGCCAGGTTGACCCAGAGAAATTTTCCGCTGCTGATGTTCACAATACGCTGGTCTCGCTTGCGATTGGCAGTGAATGTCTTATCGATGGTGATGTGCTCTTTCAAGATTCTGATTTCGTATCTTCACCTTGCCTTTCTAATGACTATCAAAAACTCGCTTTCGTTAGCTGGGATCATCCCAATATGCCCTGGGATGTGACGCAGATTAGAGTGGCTTCCTTGGCTGCAGACGGGCAACCCATGCAATTTNANCGCATTGATGGTCAAAAGCCAGGCTCACTGTTGCAACTTCGGTTTGATTCTAAAGGCTGGCTCTACTTTATTGCAGACTGGTCAGATTGGTGGAATCTTTATTGTATCGACCCAGAAGAATTGCAGGGTAAACAGGCGCCTACTTGCATACTGCCTTTATCAGCGGAGTTCTGTTCAGCGCAATGGCAAGTGGGTAAATACAACTATGACATTGATAATAATGATGAAATCCTCGCCAGCTACACTCAAAACGGCCTGTGGTCCATCGCCAGGCTGAGACAGGATTCACAAGGTGGTGCAGGGTCTAGTGCGCCATGGAGTCATCATATATTGGTTGAGGGNTTTGGTCAGATCGAAGATCTAAATAGCCAGGATGGCTCTCTTTATTTCTGTGGCGCCACTGAATTCGATTCACACGGTGTCTATAGATACGAAACCGATTCAGAGTCGAAAAAATCTTCGACGAAAGCTCCCAGAAAAATAATCGGAGCAATGACGCAAATTGACGCAGCCGAGATTGCAACACCAGAATTAATTGAATACGAAACCGCAAACCATGCAACCGCATATGGTTTGTTCTATCCACCTACGAACGCAAGTCATCAGTATTCGGCTCACGAACTGCCACCTTTATTGGTGAGTGTGCACGGCGGGCCCACAAGCGCGGCGCGGCCTGTGCTTAATCTTAAACTGCAGTATTGGACTAATCGTGGCTTCGCCGTTCTGGATGTTAACCACCGAGGCAGCACGGGATGGGGTAGGGCATTTCGCCAGCAATTGAATCTGAGTTGGGGTGTTGTTGATCTGCAAGATGTAGTGAGTGCGGTTGAGTATCTGATTGCCGAAAACCTTGTGGACCCGGCCAGAGTCGTAATCCATGGTGGCAGTGCCGGTGGCTACTCAGTCATGGCAGGGTTGGCGCATACGGCACTGTTTGCGGCCGGTGCCAGTTATTATGGGGTAAGCGACCTTGAGGTGCTGGCCCGGGAAACCCATAAATTTGAATCCCGCTATCTGGACAAGCTGATCGGGCCGTATCCTGATGCAGTTGATATCTACCGGGAACGCTCTCCGNTACATCATCTGGACAAAATTGATGCNCCTTTGCTGTTGTTACAGGGTCTCCAGGATAAGGTGGTGCCGCCCACGCAGGCGGAGATGGTTTGTGACAATTTGCAACAGAAAGGCGTTTACGTGAAGTACATGACTTTCCCCGGGGAAGGTCATGGCTTTAGAAATCTGGCTAATCAAGTTTCTGCACTGGAAGCGGAGCTGGCTTTCTACCTGGAAGTGTTTGGAANCCAATAATATCTAAACATATCAATTAATTAGAAATTGGGCCCTAGNTTATATTTCCCCAGACCCAGGGATTCCGCAGTGGCCGGCATAAGGTCAGAATTCCTGTCAAAATCACACATCCAGAGGCGCAATAATGCGCAACCAAGAATGTTATTCTGGCACCAAATACCCGCCTGCGAGCCTCTTGAATTCACTAGCCAGCGGCTACGAAACCATGCTAGATTCTAGAAGCTATAATTTTATAGTGAATGTTAAATATAAGTTTGAATATAAATATCGGGAGATCAGTGCTATGTGGACTAAGCCCTCTTATCAAAAGATCCGTCTTGGTTTTGAAGTCACAATGTACTTCAAGTCTGTCTGATTTTTAGACAGAAGCTAGGAGAAATTAGTACTACGAATAGCCCGTTTTAACGGAATCACTAGCCGTAGGACCTAATATGAAAAACGCCAGACTCAGTCTGGCGTTTTTGTTTGTGCACGCTCAGTGTCCTCATCATATTCCAGTTAACAACCCTTTAAAGATAGATTCATCATGCACATCAGAGTTTTAGGTTCCGCAGCTGGTGGTGGTTTCCCCCAATGGAATTGCAACTGCCCAAATTGTCATGGCGTGCGCACTGGCAGCATTAAGGCAACACCGCGCACTCAGTCTTCAATCGCAGTCAGTTCGAACGCTGTAGATTGGGTTTTATTCAATACCTCTCCTGACCTACTCGCGCAATTGGCGGCATTTCCGGCGCTGCAACCAGCCAGGGACATTCGTGATACCGCAATCAAGGCCATTGTTTTCATGGATAGCCAGATTGACCATACAACGGGTTTATTAATGCTGCGCGAAGGATGCCCCCATGAAATTTACTGCAGCGATATGGTATTCGAAGATCTCAGCACAGGCTTTCCGCTGTTTGAAATGCTGAAACACTGGAATGGTGGGATTAATCGTCACCCTATTCCCCTAGATGGAAACAGTTTCAACATACCGGGCATTGAGAATCTTTCTTTCACCGCGATACCGGTGACAGGCAAAGCACCACCCTATTCTCCCCACCGGAACGACGCTCACATAGGTGACAACATTGGTATCAAAGTTACTGACGACATTAGCGGCAAAGCTATGTTCTATGCACCCGGGCTTGGAGAAATCACCGATCAGACCCGGCAGTTAATGAGTGAAGCTGATTGCCTATTGATAGATGGAACCTTCTGGGAAGAAGACGAGATGCAAGTCGTTGGACTTGGTGAGAAAAAAGCTGCCGACATGGGACATTTGCCGCAATCTGGAGAGGGGGGCATGTTAGACGTTTTGCGGCCCATGAATAAACCTCGTAAAATCCTCATTCATATAAACAATACCAACCCAATCTTGAACGAAGAATCCGAGCAACGGCAGCGCGTGCTCGATGAAGGTGTTGAAGTATCTTATGACGGCATGGAAGTGGAGCTTTAGGCAAGCTGCCTTATCTCTGATGCCAACGATCCTGCGAGAATTATAATGAGTAGCCTGAACATCGACTCAGATCAGTTTTCTATCAACCCCCAGTATCGATTTCAATGGGAGGAGGCGCAGGAATGTCATGTGCTGCTGTTCCCCGAAGGGTTGGTCAAATTAAGTGGCAGCGCAGCCGAAATAATGCAGCGTTGTCAGCAACCAACGACGCTTGCTGCTCTTGTAGATGAACTGCAGCAAACGTTTCCTGGGGTCGAAGGACTCGAGAATGACGTAAGAGAATTTTTGAACGATGCCCAAGAACAAGATTGGATCGTCTCCATCTGACGATGCAGAAGAGAAGAAATATATCCCGATGTGGCTGCTGGCAGAGCTTACTTATGCCTGCCCGGTACAGTGCCCATACTGTTCCAACCCTCTGCAAATCTCTGCTAATCGAAAACAAGAGCTCACCACTGACGAATGGATTGATGTACTTCGTCAAGCCCGTAAGCTGGGTGCAGTTCAGCTAGGGTTTTCCGGCGGAGAGCCTTTGGTACGCGCGGATTTATTGCAGTTGCTTGAAGAGGCAAAATCCCTTGGCTTTTATACCAACCTCATTACTTCGGCTATCGGTTTAGATGCTGACAAAATCGCTGCATTCAAGGAAGCTGGGCTCGGACATATTCAAATATCCTTTCAAGGCAGTAATAAGGAGTCCAATGAAAAATTTGGCGGAACCGACAGTTTCGACCAGAAAATGGCAATGACCAAGGAAGTCATTCGCCAAAAATTGCCACTTGGATTAAACTTCGTTCTCCATCGGCATAACTTACACCAAGTTGGAGAATTTCTGGAAACTGCTGAGCAGCTTGGTGCAGAGTTCGTCGAACTGGCCAACACGCAATATTATGGTTGGGCCAAACACAACCAGCAGGGTTTGCTGCCCAGCAAGAAGCAATTAGAAAATGCCGAGCGTGTGACCAATGAATTCCGGAGCCGTCATCAAGGCAACATGGACGTATTTTTTGTTGCACCGGATTACTATGATGACCGCCCAAAGAAGTGCAGCAATGGGTGGGCGACGACTTTTATTAATGTTACTCCTGAAGGCGACGTGTTGCCGTGCCACGCCGCAAAAATTATTCCAGGCGTGGANTTCCCGAATGTAAAGCAGCAAAATCTGGGCGATATATGGCGCTCTTCGGATCTGTTTAACAAATATCGCGGGACAGATTGGATGGTCGAACCTTGCGCCAGCTGCCCGGAAAAAGAGATCGATCTAGGGGGCTGTCGCTGCCAGGCTTTGATGCTAACGGGAGATGCAGCAAATGCTGATCCTGTTTGCAGCCTTTCNCCCTATCACGACAAGGTGACTGCTATCACTGATCGAGCGCAAAATGAATTTGATCCTGACGAGCCAGCACCATTGTTATTTCGAAATATGAAAAACGCCAAACAATTCAATACTGATCAATCCTAGAGAATCATCATGAGCGCCTGGAGTAGAGAGGAGTTTGAACAGAAACTCCGAGAGAAAGGAAAGTTTTATCACATCTATCATCCGTTTCACGTAGCCATGAACGGCGGAGAGAGTAGTCGTGAACAGATTCACGGTTGGGTGGCAAACCGTTTTTACTACCAGGTAACAATCCCGATNAAGGATGCTGCCATCATGGCTAACTGCACTGAACGGGACATGCGGCGCGAATGGGTGCAGCGTATTCTTGATCATGATGGCGTCGCCGGAGAAGAAGGTGGCATTGAGGCATGGTTGAGATTGGGCGAAGCTGTTGGCATGACACGCGAGCAAATCGTTTCCCATGAGCAGGTGCTTCCGGGAGTGCGTTTCGCGTGCGATGCCTATCTTAACTTTGCCAGGCGCGCGAGCTGGCAGGAGGCAGCTTGNTCTTCTTTGACTGAGCTATTCGCCCCGGAGATTCACCAGTCGCGTCTCGATTCCTGGCCAACTCACTATCCCTGGATCGATGCCGAGGGTTACCAATATTTTCGCAAACGCCTTTCTGAAGCACGTCGTGATGTGCAGCATGGACTGAACATCACTCTAGACTACTTCAAGACCCGCGAGCAGCAGGAGCATGCACTGGACACCCTGCAGTTCAAGCTTGATGTGCTTTGGACCATGCTGGACGCGATGCAGTTGGCCTATACTTATAATGAGCCACCGTTCCACTCTTGCCGCTAAGTCGTGAGTCGTAGGCACGAAAACCAAAGAAAGAAATGGGTGAACAAGAAAAAACAAAAGGAGTCAGAGTAAAAATACAGTGCTGTATTTTTACTCTGACCCCTTCTTTTGTTCGCCCCCTTCTTTAACTACTTCTTTATTTAGTTGACCTTCTTTTCAGCCGCAGGAACTAGCCCTACTCTTCGCTCTCACTCACCCGCGTGACATTGTCATCCGGATTGCGGTCGATCATCTTGTTGAAAGGATCGATGCCAGCAGAGACCGGGCGTTGATCGACATTCACGCTAAATGATTGCTGCTCTTGGTCTATCCGTTCCTTCTGTACATAGAGCACTGTCGGCACGCCGGTTTCGGGATCGTCTTCACCCAGGATACCGATGTCCAGCAGGGCATCGATGCCAACCCGATTCTCCTCTCCCCGGCCATCAGCCTCAAACTTGGATGCCGAAACGTTAATCGTGACGTCGAAGCTGCCGTCATCCAGTTTCGTGTAGAAACTGTCCTCTGCGCGCAAATCAAACAGCACGATCTTCTCGAACAGGTCCGTAATCACCGACTGAAATTCCGGAGCTGCTGCCTCCCGGAACTTGGCAACCAGATCCCGGGTAGTCGGGTATGGCGGGCCCTGAAATCCCCATNCATCAATAAATTCACTGAGTACTCTGTTGACCGTGTCTTCGCCCAGGTAGTCCTTCATGGCATAGAGCACCAGGCTACCCTTGCGGTAGTGNATATAGCCCTGGTTCTCCACCAGCATNAGAGGCAGTTCTTCCAACACCTCAGNACCACGACTATTCAGGTAATTNTCCAACTCATACTTCAAGAAACGCTGCATAGAGGCGGAACCATACTCCTGCTCCATCACCATCAGCGCCGAATACTGAGACAGGGTTTCGGTGAGCACCGCCCCGCCCTGNACATTNGCACCGATNACCTGATGTGCCCACCATTGNTGAGCCAACTCNTGCGCCGTGACATAAAACACATAGTCAATGCTCTCNGGATCAGTGATGTCAGCCACAAAGCCAATGGCCTCTGAAAACGGAATGGTATTCGGGAAAGACTGCGCAAAGGTGCCGCGCTGCCTGGGGAACTCGAAAATACGATACTGCCGATATTGATAGGGGCTGAAATTTTCGCTGAAATACNCCAGCGATTTTTGCGAGGCCTCAATCATGCGATCCACGTTATATTCGTGCTTGTAGTAAACCTCAATATCGACGTCATTCCAGCTATCCGCTTTCATCTCGTAGTCAGCGGAAAGATAGGACACGAATGGCCANATCGGCTGATCCATCTTGTAGTGAAAATAGCGACGCCCATCTTCCTCCCATTCCCGCTCCAGGTAGCCAGGCGTCACCGCAATCTGATTACTTGAAGTACTGACAATCGCCTCGTAGCCGGCGCGCATACGAATGCTGCCAAAACCCTGGTCATACTTGCTTTCGTCGTAAATGCTGGCAGCACGCTCGGCGGGCGGCAGGTCAAAGCGCCGCCTCCTGTTGTTGTCAAGCAACTCGGCACCCTTGTTATAACCGGGCAGAGGAAATGCCTCGGTGTTATTAAAGAATGTGCCATTGCTTAGCAGGCTCATGGTTGGGCCATTGTTCANAAAACCAGGCGTCAACCAATCCACGGCAAAAGAAACGTCGAGAACCGCGCCGGGCCGCATGGGGCTNGCAAACTCGTAAATATAGTAACCAAGGTCTTCATCNGCATGGGTTAACTCNGCACCCGGCACATCAAGGTTTGCCAGGGTGAGCCGCGGCGGCATAGTGAAGTGAAGTTCTGGAATACTTGACTGATAATTATTCTCCAGTGTGTAGCGACCTTCGATGTGCGCCTCACGCTCTGTGGGAAATATATCTACTTCCGCATAGAGGTCGACGATGTCTGGAAAGCGTATATCTTCATATTGCTTGTATGCTTTCTCATAGCCCGCCAGCAATTCCTCACTATCCAAAGCACTGAGTTTCTGATTGAGCACATTTGTGTTGTAGTAAATGAACCCACCTGTCGCGGCGAGAAGTAGAAAGCTAGCCGCCACTGTCGCCGCAACGGGAGCAGTCAGCCTTGCGCGGATGCTCNTCCAGCGCCAGCGACTGCGAGTATCACTTCCCCTTGGCCAGACTAGGTGAACTGCGATCAGCAGCAGCAAACAAAACAGCGACCAATAGACAGAAAACCAGACATAAGCGGCGAGGTTGGGTCCCCAACCCGTGAAGATTGAGTACGGAATACCCGGCGTCGAGAGAAGATAGAGATTATGGTCGAATCCTTGTTGCGGCAGTATAAGGCTACCGACAAAGTACAGCACCATGATNAACATGCCGAGATAGCGGTTGCCGGTAATAACCTGGGCAAACACAGCCAGCACACAGGAAAACCAGATTGGAAACTGAAAGAAGGAGAAGAGGCCAAAAACATACTGCAGTATTTCAAAATCGTAGAATCCCTTCCCGATCTGCACCAGCAGCGCCCCAATGATCACCGATAGCAACATCACAGCCATAACACACATCAAGGCCAGGAGCTTGGCGCCGATGATTGCCCAGTTTGGATAGGGCATGGAATCCAGCATCTCGGAAACCTGCACGTTGCGTTCCCGCACCAGCAGTTCGCTGGAATAGAAAATCATGACCACCAAAAGCGGCAGGCTNTAACTGCCGTTAATAATTAAAACCAACGCGCCGGTTGTTGGATAGACGTCAGTACCAAATAGACTGGNGAGTCCAAACACGGCATTGACGACAACCTGCAACATACCGATCAACGCCATCACCAGGAATGCCTTGCCAATGATGATGTTGTAAAACTCGATTCGCAGCAGCGACCATGCCTGTGAAAATTGTGCCGAGACATCAAATCGGCGAGCCGGCTGAACGTCAACTGCCGGTGGGGAAACGGTGTCAACTGGCGCTTTCTTTTCTTGCCTGCGCTGACGCCATTTTGCGAACCATCGCTTGCTTGAACCGGATGCCAGGGAAAATCGGAAAAACCGGAAGGCAAGCACCAGGAACACAGCCATTAGCACCGCCGCAGCCAGGCGGTTATAAAGCAAGCTACCTGCCATTGGCATGACCTGCTCGTTCATCTCGAACGGGGTCCAGTAGCGAGTAATCTCGGTAATTGCCACCTGCCCGAATGGGTCCAGTAGGCTCAATAGCGCGATGTCTTCCGGGTCGACCAGAGCCGATACGGTGGCCTGGACAACGAGAATCAGTATCAGCACGACGTAACTAGCCAATAGACTGCGAGTCAGCGTGGTTACCAGGAATACCAGGGTGCCAATCAATAAAATATTCGGTATGGCAATGGCCCAGGTCGCAAACCAGTAAGCATCGAGCCGCGTTGGACCCAGACGCTCCGGATCAATCCAGGGCATGAACTCGCCGAGGAATACGCCTAACAATGCAGCGAAATAGACTATGAAACAGAACAGCATGGCGCCGCAAAAACGTCCAAACAGATAGTCGAATTTGCTCACATGGGTCGTGAAGAATAACTCGGCCACCTTGTTGTCGAAGTCTCTGAGGATTGGCGAGGAAGCAAAGGCCACACCAGCAACAAGTGCTGCGATAAAGCTGATGCTGGACAACACCACAATGACATTAAATGGGGAGTTGATATTGATGTTGGAGACAGTGCCACCAATACTGATATTGTCAGAAACGGTTGCGCCAAAGCTGAGAATAAACAGCACAGCGGACACCACATAGACCAACGGCTGCCTGGAATGAAAGGCCAACTCGAAGCGAAAGATTTGATTGAACGTATGCTTGAACATCGGGTTTTAATCCTTGGCTGACTGGACAGCGATCAGGCGGCGATCTGAATCTGGTGTTCGCGCAAAGTGGAGAAGTACACATCTTCGAGACTCACAGGCGTCGCGACGAAACCATTCCCTGGATCCCCCTCACTGACGATGTGTATTCTGGTGCGCCCGCCAACCAGGGTAGAAAACAGCACCTGGTAGTTAGCCTCGTACCCATCCAGCTCACTGCGGTCGATGATCTTGCTATAGATGGAACCATCCAGTCTGGCAATGACTTCATCGGGCTTGCCATGGATGAGAATCTTGCCCTTGCCCATGATCGCCATGTCGGAACAGAGATCGCTGACGTCCTCTACGATGTGGGTAGAGAGAATTACCACGGTTTCCTCACCAATATCCGCCAGCAGGTTATGGAAGCGACGACGCTCCTGCGGATCAAGACCCGCGGTGGGCTCATCTACAATTACCAAGCGTGGATCGCCGATGAGGGCCTGGGCAATACCGAAGCGCTGCTTCATGCCACCAGAATAGGTGCTCACCGCCGTCTTGCGCACATCCCATAGATTCACTTCCTGCAGAAGATGATCCACCAACTCCTTGCGCTCACCCTTATTAACCACGCCTTTTAGTACGGCAAAATGATCCAGCATACGCAGCGCCGAGACCCGAGGATAAGTACCGAATTCCTGTGGCAAATAACCCAGAACCTGCCGCAGCTTTTCCTTCTCATTGAGAATATCGATGTCATTGAGAAACGCGGTGCCGGAATCAGCATCTTGGAGCGTGGCCAGGGTNCGCATCAGNCTCGATTTACCGGCCCCGTTCGGGCCCAATAGGCCAAACATCCCCTTTGAGATGTCGAGATTGACGCCATCCAGCGCCTTCACGCCGTTGCCGTAGGTTTTGCTGAGATCTTTAATACTGAGCATGGGGGTTGCCTCTGTGACATATGCGGAAATTAAAGCAGGGCCGGCCAATTCGAGCTATTGAGCGCGCAAGCGCGACGCCTGGCCCAAAATCGCCGCCGTAAAGATGACTTAACATATTTTGCAGTGAAATGTTTCTGCTGGAAAGTGGGGAAATTATCCAGCTCCGAGTCGCACAGGCATTCTTTTCTTTCATACCCTCACTCCAGTTCAAGCTAGCGTTAAGGTTGAACTGCCACCCTAGGCCCATTGGGCTAGATTCCGCGGGCCCGCGGCGACGAATAGAAACGCGAATAGCGACAGCTCCTAATCGGTAACAGTTACGCTATAATTTTGTAACTCCAACTTCTAACTGGCTGAGGATTTCGAGTACGGCTTGTTCAGCACTGCCTTCAGCATTCGGTAAACTGAGCTGCGCATATTCGCGATACAGCGGAAAGCGTTCCTCAAAGATCATATCCAGGCTCTGATCCTGTGCGCTCGCGATACCGCGTTGATCTATATTTTGAATCCGTCGTTTGACCGTGGCGAGGTCGATATCAAGAAACACCACGGTAGAGATATCCATCAGGTGTCGCATTCCGATCTGACTATAGACAACGCTACCGCCGGTTGAGATCACAGTCTCGCTTGTGGATAGCGACAGAACTTGCGCCTCCTCTAACTGTCTTAATGCCAGGTAGCCTTGATCATTAAGCAGCTTTTGCAGGGGCACACCTGCGTCTTTCTCAATTAGCCGGTCGGTATCAATACACTGCCATCCCAACTGTGCGGCCAAAGCCTGACCTACAACTGATTTACCTGCGCCTGGCATCCCGATAAGGGAAATATTCTTTGTCATCAAAGTTCTAATTCAGCCCTTACTAATCACCGGGCACGATAGGCAATACTATTCGCGAACTAAACTGTGGCCCATGGTGTACCCTATTGCGCGCAACCACTGCTTCGGTTTCGTCCACGTTGTTGCCACCAGTATTCAGATTACGCATGTATTGGGGGAATTTGCTGGAAGACACTTCCAGTCGAATGCGATGACCCGCCTTAAATGTGTAGCTAGTAGACAAAGGTGTCATGTCTATCTCATAGGTTTCACCCGGAGTCATGAAAACCTCTTCATCATAACCGTCTCTATAGCGCGCCCGCTGTATAGTGTCGTCCACGTTATAGGCGGTGCCATCGGGGTGCACGTCCACAAGTTTGATAGTGAAATCCGTATCTAAGGCATCGGAAGAGATAAACAGTTTGGTGCGGATGGTGCCGGTCACCTCGGTATCTTCGCTGAGCTCTTCACTGGTATACACCAGCACATCCGCCCGCGCTTCAATGGCACGCTGGTCGTAGCTTCCACCCAGCGATGCGCCGCCGTTGCAGCACACATTGCCACCGAGGGCAGGCACCGGATTCATGGGGTCGTAGGTGAAACCGTCCGCATTGTCAGACAGTGGTGGATTGCGAGACAAGCTGCCATCACCAAATAGACTGTTGGCACCACCAGAACTGTTGAGGTAGAAGGCAACCTCTTCCACCTCGCTGGGAGGCCACTGACCAGCCTGCTGCCACTGATTTTCACCCAAGGTGTAGTACTGCACCTTGGGTGTGCTATCGACGAAATCGTTGTCTGCGTCCTTCAGGTAATAATCAAAGAAGCCAAGAATCTGATCCCAGTAAGGGAATGTCGCATCACCCACATTGAGTTCACCAACAATTAGATCTTCATTTTCGGGCGTGCGAAAGAAACCGCAGTGCAAAGTAGGCGCAACCACCACGAACTGACCATCGCGCACTTCTGGGTCGCTGGCATTTTTGCGAGCATGATTAAACAGCGCCAGGTTCGGGCCCTGACTGACGTCAAACCAGCTGTTGAACCAAAACGCGGGCACCCCAAAGTCTTCAGAATCATGATAGAGGCCACCCTCAAACCAGGCCAGGTCGTTGGGTTTACGCATCAGCATTTCCAGACCTGGACCAGCATTGGCACCGACTGAGTCCAGCCAGGAACTGGCCGGCAGCTCTGAAAGTTTCTCAGCCCAGACCACGCTCGGCATCTGGGGTGCGAGGTCATAGAGACTCCGCAGGCGCTGAAGCTCCTCCTGACTCAGGCCGGCGGGAAAAGTGGGTCGAATATTCTGCTGTACCCCGTAAAGCCAGGTGGTGAACAGGGTCTGATGTACGCCACCTTCATACCAATTGCCCTGCTCATTGAATTCGCCGACACGGCCGATGCCAGCGCCGGCAGCCATGGGTACCATAGCCTTATGATTGGGGTGATCCTGGGCGGCAAGCGCCATTTGCCATTCTGCTGTGGAGGAACAGCCTAGGGTACCAACATTGCCGTTAGACCATTCCTGCTGCGCTAGCCAGGAGATGGAATCCCAGCCGTCAGTCTGAGGATTTCCCAGAATTTCCCATTCGCCCTCTGAGTAGTAGCGTCCCCTTTCGTTCTGTACCACGAAGGCATAGCCAGCCTCGACAAATTTCAGCGCCTGGTCCAAGGTACTGCCGCGGATCTCATTAAAGTTATAGGGTGTCTTGGACAACACCACCGGAAATGGGCCTTCCTGATCCTTAGGCAAATAGACATCCGTAGCGAGGCGCACGCCGTCACGCATGGACACCATGATCATGGTGTCGGCCTCGGCGACCGCTTCAAGCTCCTTCGGATAAGGTTGCGCAACGGTGGCCGATGCCATGAACACAGATAGCAATGATGTAATTGCAAGCGAAATGGAAGACTTCGCCATAACAGGACTCCATTGGTTTGAATAGGCCAGATACTATTAGGTTTGTGGCTATTAGCAAGGTATGCCGCAGAAATAAGTCTGTCCCTGTTGGCGCCCTCTAACCTATACTTCCCGGCTGTTTTTCCGAGCACTAGCACCGCTCATCGAATTCTTCCCTAGATACAAACCAGAAACCATGATCTCCCTAAACAATGTCACCCTGATGCGCGGCAATCAAACGCTGTTTGAAGACGCCAACCTGACTCTTCGCGGCGGACAGCGTACGGGCATCATCGGGCGTAACGGTGCCGGCAAGACCAGCCTGTTCAAAGCCCTTGGGCAGGAGATTCCAATTGAGCAAGGATCGATCAAACTTCCCAATGGCCTGCGAACTTCTACCATGTCGCAGGAAACGCCTGGCAGTAATCGCAACGCGCTCGAATTCGTTATCGATGCCGACACCGCGTATCGTCGACTAGAGCAGGCACTGAAAGATGCGGAAGCAGAAGATGATCACAACGCCCTGGCGCAGCTGCATGGCGACCTGGAAAACATCGATGGCTACAACATCAGCAATCGTGCTGAACAGCTACTGTCTGGTCTCGGTTTCAGTAAAGCGCAGTTCCACAATCCCATTAGCAGCTTCTCTGGCGGCTGGCGCGTGCGGCTAAACCTTGCGGCGGCGCTTATGTGCCCATCCGAACTGCTCATGCTCGACGAACCCACTAACCACCTGGATCTAGAGGCTACGGTCTGGCTAGAACAATGGCTGCAGCGCTACCAGGGAACCTTGCTGATTATTTCCCACGACCGTTCCTTTCTTGATGCTGTAATCGGGCATGTCATCAGCTTTGAAGGTGGCAACCTGGTGGCTTATACCGGTAACTATAGCGCCTTCGAAAAGTTGCGGGCGGAGCGCCTGGCGCTGCAGGCCGCCATGATTGCAAAACAGCAGAAGCGCCGAGACGAGATTGAGGACTTCGTGCGCCGCTTCCGCGCCAAGGCCAGCAAGGCAACTCAGGCACAAAGCAGGTTGAAAGAATTGAACCGCATGCAGGAGATCGCGCCCGCACATATCGATTCCCCTTTCCGCTTCCACTTCCCTAAACTTGACCAGCTGCCCAATTTCCTTATGCAGGTGGAAGCACTCACCATAGGCTTCGACGCGCCGCTGGTGCAGAAAATCAATCTCGCTATTCGGTCCGAAACGCGGATAGGTTTATTAGGATTCAATGGCAGCGGCAAATCCACTCTGCTGAAGGTGCTAGCGCAACAGCTTGAGCCCTTAGCCGGCGACATTACTCGCGCGAAAAAACTGAAGATTGGCTACTACGCCCAACACCAGGTAGATGAACTTAACCAACAGTCCACCCCTTTTGAGTTAATTCAGAAACTCGATCCCAAAGCCAGCGCGCAGGAGGTTCGCAATTATCTCGGCGGTTTCGATTTTCGGGGCGACCGCATTAATGAAAAGATTGGCATCTTCTCAGGTGGTGAGAAAGCGCGCCTCGCGCTTGCCAAAGTCGTGCGCAGTGAACCTAATCTGCTGCTAATGGATGAGCCAACTAATCACCTCGATCTGGAGATGGTGCATGCTCTCACCGTTGCCCTGCAGGAATATGAGGGGGCGCTGATTATCGTATCCCATGACCGTCACCTGCTGAGCAATACGGTAGATGAGTTCTACTCTATTCATCAGGGGGTGTTTGCCGAGTTCAAGGGCGATCTGAAAGACTACGAGAAATGGATTTCGAAACAGCAAACGCCAGGACAGGATAATCCAGCCAGCAGCAACGCCGGTTGCCCTGAGCAGAAGCTCGACAAGAAGCAACAGCGCCAGCAGGCCGCAGCCATTCGCGAACAAAAGGCGCCACTGCGAAAGCGGGAGAAGCAGCTAGAGCGAGATATCGACCGGTTAAATGCGGAGTTGGGCAAGATTGAAGCCTTGCTAGCTGACAGCGCGCTCTATGATGACGAAAATAAGGCAAAACTCACTAAAGCCCTGCAGCAGCAGGGCGATTTGAAAACCGAGCTAGCTAAAACAGAAGAGGCGTGGCTGGAAGTTCTCGAGCAACTCGGCGCCTGAGCCGGGCGCACGGATTCCGCTAATCCGCTTGCTGTACTTTTGAGCCAACCACTTTATTATGCGGAGCAAGTAATGCGCTCACTGCGCCCATCCAGCCCATAGCGCGCCACAAAAACAGGAAAATCCATGCAGCCCAAAACCAAAAGNCGTNTGNCGCCACTCATTCTCCTCGCCAGGTCTTTACTATCTCTGACACTAGCCCTGCTCTTCCTGCTCTCACAGCCAGCCTTTGCCCAGGACGTGGCAAGCGANGGCGATTTCGAAGAGGGNCAGTCTCAATACCAGTTGGCCTGCGCCGAGTGCCATGAAGGTGCCCTGCTGGAAGCACCACAGCGCNCTGCTCTGGCGCTGTTTCCCCCCGAGCGTATCGTGCAGTCACTGGAGTCCGGCATCATGGCCACCGCGGGCATGGCCCTGACCCGGGACGAGAAACGCCAGGTTGCCTACTACCTGACTGGCCGCCGCTACGATGAAAACCAGACCGACACGGCCAGTTTCAGCTGCGAGCCAGGTTTANCTCCCGGCGCAAAACTGACGCGTGCCCTGGCCTGGAATGGCTGGGGTGGCGAGGTGGGCAATACGCGCTATCGCGCCAGTGAAAACACACTGACGAAAGACAATGTGGGCCAACTCNAGTTGAAATGGNCCTTCGCCTTTCCCAANGCGACTCGCTCNAGGGCGCAGCCGGTGGTCACCCCCGAAGTCATATTCACCGGCAGTCAGGACGGCACGATTTATGCGCTGGATAGCGGCAATGGCTGTCCTTTGTGGACTTTCAATGCCGACGGCGAAGTGCGCGGATCCTTATTCGTGGACACAGATGATGAGGGCGTGCCGGAAAAAATCCTATTCGGCGACTTTACCGCCCATGCCTATGGCGTTAATGCGCAGACCGGCGAACTGTTGTGGAAGACAAAAGTGCATGACCACGAGGCTGCCATCGTTACCGGTTCGGTCATCGCCCATGAAGATACCTTGATCGTGCCGCTGTCATCACTCGAAGTGATTCTTGCTTCACGCACGGATTACCAATGCTGCACCTTTCGCGGCGCACTTGTCGCGCTCAGCATCAGCACCGGTGAAGAAATATGGCGAACCCACACCACCGACCGGCCCCGCCCAACCATTCTGAGTTCCGCTGGCACTCAGCAATATGGCCCTTCCGGGGCACCCATCTGGGCGAGCCCGACCATCGATGCCAAACGTAATCTGGTCTATGCAGGTACCGGTGAAAACTATTCCTCTCCCGCCAACGAATACAGCGATGCCGTGCTGGCAATGGACCTCGACAGTGGCGAACTGATCTGGTCCGCGCAGCTGACGCGGGATGACGCCTGGAATGGGGCATGCTCCCGCAATGCGCCAAACTGCCCAGAGGAAGATGGGCCAGACTATGACATCGGTGCTTCGCCCATCCTTACTCAGGATGAAAACGGCAGAGATATCATCATGGTTGGGCAGAAATCCGGCATGGTGTATGCCCTCAACCCTGATAATGGCGGTTTGATCTGGGAGCAGCGTGCCGGCAGTGGCGGCACCATGGGCGGAATTCATTATGGTATGAGCGCCAACGCTGAAAAACTCTTTGTCGGCGTTTCTGACCTGCCCACCAACAATCCCTATAACGTCGGACCGAGTCACCCTGGCATTCATGCCTTGCGACCCAGCACCGGGGAGATACTGTGGCGCAAAGATCTCAGCAACCAGTGTGAAGAGTCTCGCTTCCTNTGCTGGCACGGCATCTCCGCCGCGGTCAGCAGCTCGGATGAGCTGGTGTTTGCCGGCGGTCTGGACGGCATTCTCAGGGCCTTCGATGCCGATAACGGCGACATTCTCTGGGAAACCACCACGCTACAAGACTTCGGCGCACCCAATGGCATCGAGGCCAGGGGAGGCGCGATTGAGGCTGATGGTCCCATTCTAGTGAATGGGGAGGTGTATGTGACGTCTGGTTACGACAAGTGGAATGAAGCACCGGGTAATGTATTGCTGGTCTATTCACTCAATGGTGAATGAGTAGCTAACTAAGGCCTAAGAAAAGGTACCAGTTAGCCCATTTAGGACGCGCCCTTACTACCTTATACCTGCTCCTGTTTTCTGCTTGAGTTTTGTTCAACGTTTCTGCTTTCCTATTTGGGCGAGCTTGGGACGGAAGCCGCTCAGTCAGGCCCTCCAGTATAGATCAAGGCAACACTGCAGCAAATTTGCGCAAACAGTGGCGAGAAAGCGCATTTATTGAACGCTTGCGGCTGGTCACGCACCTGTCAAGAATGCTACGCCATTGTTTTAAATAGCGTTTAAACGTTGGTTCTATTATTGCTGCTATAAATGCTTACAGGCTTAGGCCATCAGCTAACAATAAACTAACGAAGACACTGATATGGGACTCTGGGGATTTTTGGCGCTCTCAACGCCTTTCGTAATGCTGATGCTGATCATCGCTATTTGGACCAAGCACAAAAAAACATGAAGAAACTCGAAAATGAGAAGCTTGGGATTCAACAGGCGAATGTCCAGCATGAAGTCAGCGATGCCGTGGGCCGTAAAATTAAGAAAATCCTGGGTCGCATTGAGGTATTGGAAGCGATTGTGACTGATCGTAAGTTTGACCTGAGCGAGAAAATTAACCGCTTGAAGTAACAGTAACGACTGGGAGCCAGACTCCCAATCTCACCCCTTCGTTGGCCAGCGGCGGCAAAACCGAATTTAGGCCCACATATCCTGTCATTCCGGGCAACGCTTGGGCATAATCGAGCGCTTCGTTCTGCAGTCAACTTTTGGTCAACCAAGCGCCCGCATGTTCTTCAAAAATTCCCGTCTGTTCGCCCTCACCGAAACTTTCAGCCTTAGCCAGGAAGAGTTGGAAACCCGACTTGCCGAGCAGCTTTTTACCCCCTGCAGCAAGTATGAAAAATCCCGTATCGGTTGGGTCAGCCCAATAGACGCTGCCTACGCGGCCGAAGGGGCAGAAGAAGCGCCCATGCTGACCCACGTTATTGGCGACTACATCATGGTGTGTGCACAAAAGCAGGATCGCCTGCTGCCAGCCTCAGTGGTGCGTCAGGAGACAGAAGAGAAAGTCGCTGAAATTCAACAGCGCCAGGCACGTAAAATTTTTCGCAAGGAGAAGCGCCAGATACAGGATGACGTCTACGCCACGCTATTGCCCCGAGCCTTCACCAAGAATCAGCCGACGTATGCTTTTATTTCTGTNAAGGACAAGCTGCTGGTAGTCGATAGCGCCCGTGCACCAAGGGCCGAGGAAGTCGTTAATCTGCTGCGGGACAGCCTGACTTCATTCCCGGTCGGCCTGCCATCTACCTGCACCGCGCCCGCCGNTGTCATGACCCGGTGGCTGCGAGANAAAAAACTCAGCGCTAACTTTAGNCTGCTCGAGGANGTNGTTTTACACAATCCCCTGGACAGCAGCAACGTAGTGCGCTGCGCCAGTCAGGATCTCACCGGCGATGAAATTGCCGCCCACCTCGAGGCGGGTAAACAGGTCAAGAGCCTNGGCGTGAGTTGGAATAATATGATCCATTGTGTCATCAACGATGATCTCTCCATCAAGCGCCTGCAGTTTGAAGCCGTCGAGGAAGACAATGTCGGTGCGGATGAGGTCACGCCTGCCCAGAAGTTCGATCAGGACTTCGCCTTGATGACTCTGGAGTTGAGCGGCCTCTTTAAATCCCTGTTTTCAGCCTTCGGCGGCCTGGACGACCCNAAGCCGTTTAGCGGGAAAAACAAGGACGAAGAATAAAGACAGGCTTAGTCCTATTGCTGAGACGAGTCGAGCAGTTTCTCGCAGCCGGTGCCCGCGAGCACATCATCCACCGCAGCCTTTGCATTCGCAGCCAAAGCTTTGTATTCCTGCTGTATCCAATGCACACAGTGGGCGTGATACTTAAACGTGGCGTGCTGCCAGGGTTTGCCTGCCACTGTGGTTTGCACTTGCGCCTCTCCTGCCAAGGCCGCCGCGTGATTCGCCAACATGACCGGCACATAGGTGCGGCCCATTTCTTTCAATAATCCTTCGAGGGCTGCGCCTGCGTTATCCAAATCCCGCCAATGTGAGTCTGCAAGCTCAAGGCCGGAAAGATCATCCATCGCCGAAACCCAGGCGTAAACACGGGGCGCGTGTTCCAGCGTCATAGCCACTGCAGTGGGGTCGAACTGGGCGAGTTGGGTCAGTTGGCCATAGATTGCAAAATCTGAGGCCCCGGGACGTTCCCCCATGGCGTAGGGCGCTGTCTGTAAAAGTGCGTTAAAGCTTTCAAGAAAGCGACGATAGCTTTCCTCAATGACCGGTGCGGTGGTGTCATTTGAACCCACCACATAAAGCCTGTCCTCCTGACGCTTGCGGAAAGCCGAAGTTTTCGCCGCGATCTCCTCATCGCTCGCCGTGATTCCACCCCAGTAGGGCAAAACCTCAGACGCCATCTTGGCATCCGCTTCGTAGTGCCAACGAATGTGAAACATCGGCCGCGTTAGCCACTCATCCCCGTAGTCTTCGATCAGGTAGTCCAAAAACCGCAGCGCTGAGTCGGCAGGAATGACTGAACGTCCGACATACTCAGATTCGAGGCGCCTAATAATAAACGTGGTATCTACCGTCGCCTTCAGCTCGCCGTTTTCATCTTCAAGGTANACTACAGGAAGCAGGTCCACCTTNGGTTTTGGGAGANCCGCGGGTTGGCCAAGGCCATGTTGAATGAACCTGTAGGGAATATGCCGGTANCGCAGNAGGCTAAGCATCTTTCGCGTATAGGGTGAACCGGGTACACCTTTAATNTGAAGCATGTATGCTTCCTTTAGAGANGGCTTTATTTGAAATCAGATAGCATATTCTGTTAACACNACTCCCGAATTGCAAATAGAAAGCAAGCGTCTCGCAAATATAGAACCGAGATTTCTATTCACTTTACTGACTATTTCTGGAAAATAGCCAGTCTCTGGCTCCCACTCATTATAATCAGCGGTAATCGAATGACTCGTCTCCTACTAATCACAGCTCTCGCTTCGCTACTTTGTTATTGCACTTCGAATACCGGGCAGTCTCCCGGTGCCGATTATCTTCCTGAAGGCATTCTTGCCGCCACCCTGCCGGAGATTGCTGANGCCTTGCAAAATGGAGATATCAGCGCTGAAGCACTGGTTGAATCCTATTTGGCGCGTATTCAGCAGGTAGATGAATACGGTCCAGCGCTGCAGAGTGTACTTACCATAAACCCTGACATTATCGCTCAGGCGCGTGCCCTAGATTCAAAGCGCGCAGCAGGTGAAGCGCTGGGCCCACTGCATGGCGTGCCTATCCTTTTGAAAGACAATATCGAGAGCCTGGACAATATGCCAACGACCGCCGGCTCACTAGCCTTGCAGGATAACTTCACTAGGCGGGATTCACCGCTGGTAGCGGGGCTGCGCACAGCCGGTGCGCTAATTCTGGGCAAGACTAATCTCAGCCAGTGGGCCAACTTCCGCTCCTCTGACTCTATGAGCGGCTGGTCAGCCCTCGGCGGTCAGGTCCGTAACCCGCACATGNTNGACCGTAATCCCTGCGGCTCNAGTTCTGGCTCGGGTGCCGCCATGGCGGCCTCACTGGCTGCAGGAACCGTTGGCACGGAAACCAATGGTTCGGTGATCTGCCCCTCCAATGCCAATGGCATTGTCGGCTTCAAGCCGACGGTAGGATTGGTTCCCCAGCAATACATCGTACCGATCTCCTCGTCACAGGATACTGCTGGCCCCATGACCAAGAGCGTGCGCGGCGCAGCCATGATGTTAAATGCCATGGCCAGTGGACCAATGCAGACTGACTATACAGCCGGTCTCACTGAAGACGCACTGCGNGGTGTAAGGATTGGCGTATTACGATANGCGGCTGGCAGCAATTTCGATATCGTTAATCTGTTTGACTTGGCACTAAAAGAAATAGAAGCTGCCGGCGCAGTGCTGATCGAGATTGAAGACGCGCCTCCACGTCCAGACAATTTTGGCAGGGACGCCTCCGCCGTCCTGAATTATGAATTCAAGGCCGCACTTAATGACTACCTCGCGTCAACACCTCGTTCAGTAACGACACGCACCTTAAGCGACGTTATCGCCTTCAACCAAGAGCATGCCGATTTTGAACTTGCGCTGTTTGGTCAGGATATCTTTGAGGAATCGAATGCGCTTGGCGATCTCAGTGAAGCTGCATATACCTCAGCCAGAGATAACGTTCAGGCAGCAACCCGCGCCGGCGGGATCGATAAGTTGCTGAAGGGATATGATGTCGAGGTATTAGTGGCNCCGTCCGGCGCTATCACACCAAGGGTGGATCCCATTAATGGCGACGTCTGGCCCTCTTTTCCCGGCGCTGGCGGCATGGCCGCGATTGCGGGGTATCCTCATCTCACCGTGCCCATGGGGACCGTTCACAGATTGCCGGTAGGAGTCTCTTTCATTGGTGGCGCAAACCAGGATGACAGGATTCTCGGCTTTGGCTATGCCTATGAAAGCCGCAGTCAACTGCGCGCCGAACCACAGTATCTGCCGGACGCCGAGGCGCTGCCGAAAATCGAAAGCGCCATGAACAAGTAGCCGCAATCGAGTATTATCTGATCTGCTTTCGCACCACTCGCGGTTTGCGCGAGTCGGAATCGAACCAATAACAGTACCAAACCTTTTTCAAGGCCAACCATCATGAAACGAATTAGTCAATTTACAGTCTTTATCCTCTCCACCCTGGTCGTCCTCCAAACCGAGGCCGATACCTGGCCGCAGCAAGAGGCAGGCGCCGAATCAGCTGGGTTCAGCGCCGAGGGCATTGAAGCCCTGGATGATGCCATGCGCGAAATCGTCGCCAACCAGGATGTGGCTGGTATGGTATGGCTATTGGCCAAGGATGGTGAGGTAGCCACCTACGCACATAGCGGAATTGCCCGACTGGAAGACGGTGCAGCCATGACCATGGATTCCCTGTTTCGTATTTACTCCATGTCCAAACCAGTCACCGGCGTTGCCATGATGATGCTCTGGGAAGAGGGCCAGTGGGACTTCGATGACCCGGTCAGTAAATTCATTCCTGAGTTTGCCGACCTTGAAGTAATCGCCAGCTATGAGGACAGTGAAAATTACGAGGTAGAGCCATTAAAGCGACAGCCCACCATGCGCGAGTTGCTTAACCACACCGCCGGTTTTGGCTATGGCCTGTTTGGTAACGATCCGGTGAACACCGCATTTCGTGATCAGGCCGTGCTGGCCTCCAGCAACCTGGATGAACTCGTTGCCAGGGTCGCGGACATCCCACTGTTATCGCAACCTGGCGAGCAGTGGTTCTATTCCGTGGCTGTAGACCTGCAGGGTTATATCGTGCAGCAAATCAGCGGCATGCCCTACGGTGAATTCCTGCGCACACGCATGTTTGAACCTCTCAATATGATGGACACTCGCTTCTACGTGCAGTCCGAAGATCATGATCGGTTCGCCGAGGTGCACTATTGGGATACCGAGCGCAATCAACTCGCGCAACAGCCTCATCGCATGGATCGCCCTAGTTACCTCGACCCTACC
>NYWC01000016.1 GCA_002684935.1 Gammaproteobacteria bacterium | reverse complement strand
GAGAGATGATAATTTCCGCGGCGGCTGCGGTCTGCGGTTTGACAATTGTCAAAAGTAACAAGGCCAGTACCAACATCCTGGGGAGGCAGGAAGCCGTTAGTTTGAGTCTGCGTTGGTTGGGTGTCAGGAAATGGATTAGCACGTACCGGGCTCTCACAAACAATTGGCGCATTATACGGGACCCAGTCTTAAATGCGGTTATTAAAGCTGCGCCTTGAAGTAAATATCGTTAAAATCAGCTCCTTATCCAGACTAAACCGCTGCGCGCCAGACTGGTAGCATCAGTCTGTGAGGGTGGTGTGTGCTANGAAATATATATTTAAAATCAATANCTTATAGAGTATAAATGCTATGAAAGCNGATTTGGCAATGGCTAAATCACTGCTGCTATTGTTGCTTGTTTTAACAGGCCCTTCCTGTTCTGAAACGGAAACGACGCCAGTACCTGCAGTTGAGCCCGCAACCACAACCTTTATTGCTAATGAAGAAGGCCCCATGCCGTCAGCCAACCCATTCTTTGAAGAAAGCTCGCTGTTTTTGAACTATCCGCAATTCGGGTTGATTGAGAACTCCCATTATCTGCCGGCCTTTGAGCGCGGGATAGCGGAACAGCTCGCGGAAGTTGAAGCAATTGCGAACCAGCAGGCTGAAGCGAATTTCGAGAACACTATCATAGCCCTCGAGGTATCGGGGCAATTACTCGACCGTGTTTCTCGCGTGTTCTTCAGCATGGTGGGTGCACATACCAATGATGAAATACGCGCGCTGCAACAGCAGTTGGCACCTGAATTGGCCGCACACAGTGACGCAATTCTGCTAAATCGTTCTCTGTTTGCACGAATTCAGGATCTTTATGAAACTCGCGCAAACTTGGATTTAGATGCTGAGTCGCTGCGCTTACTGGAGCGCTATGAACTGGATTTCGTTCGCGCTGGCGCTAGGCTTAGCGAAGAACAGCAGGAGCGCATGCGCGAAATCAATGCAGAGGTGGCAATCCTGCAAACGCAGTTCAGCCAGAATGTATTGAGTGAGGTTAACGAACTGGCCATCGTGGTGGATTCTCGCGAAGGGATGACCGGTATGAATGATGCCCTGATCGATGCTGCAAGCGCAGAAGCTGAAGAACGGGATATGCCTGGCAAGTTTGTTATCCCNTTACTTAATACCAGCGGACAGCCGGCGCTGGCAAACTTGCAAAATCGCAGCGTGCGTGAGCGAATGCACAAAACTTCCCTGTCACGAGGCAGTCGCGGAGGTGATTACGATAACCGTGCCATCCTGGCCAAAGTGTTAGCGCTCAGGGCTGAGCGCGCGAGTCTGCTCGGATTTGCTAATCACGCAGACTATATCCTGGCTAACCAGACTGCGCAGACCGTCGATGCCGTTAACCAGAGGCTATCAGAGCTAGCGGGTCCGGCTGTGAGCAACGTGCGGCGCGAAGCAAATGATCTGCAGGCATTGATAGTCGCTGATGGAGGAGATTTTCAGCTGGCTTCCTGGGACTGGGATTTTTACACTGAAAAACTTCGGGCACAGCGCTTTGATTTCGACGCCAACCAACTGCGGCCTTACTTTGAACTGGATAACGTGCTGCAGCGCGGCGTATTTTTTGCTGCGGAGCGACTCTTTGGGATCCGCTTCGAGGAGCGCTTCGACTTGCCGGTTTATCAGGAAGATGTGAGGGTGTTCGAGGTTTTCGACGTCGCTGGCACCACGCTCGGAATTTTTATAGCAGACTTTTACGCGCGCCCCAGCAAAAGAGGCGGGGCATGGATGAATTCCTATATCTCCCAAAGCGATTTAATGAATACACAGCCCATAGTTGGGAATCATCTGAACATCACGGAGCCACCCGAGGGCGAGCCTACGCTGTTGACGTTCGATGAAGTAACTACCATGTTTCATGAGTTCGGCCATGCCCTACACGGGCTCTTTTCATCAGTGGAATATCCCTATTTTTCAGGTACTGCCGTGCCAAGAGATTTCGTTGAGTATCCAAGCCAGGTCAATGAAATGTGGTCGACATGGCCCGAAGTGCTGGAGAACTACGCCATGCATTACCAGACTGATGAGCCCATGCCGCGTGAACTTTTGGATAAAGTCCTGTCGACGCAAACCTTCAACCAGGGCTTTGCCACCACGGAATACCTGGCTGCGTCGATCGTTGATCAGGCGCTGCACCAGTTATCAGTCGACCAGGTTCCGGCTGCCGACGCCATCATGGACTTTGAAAGTGCGGCCTTGGAAGCAGCCGGAATCAAGGTCGAAGAAGTGCCTCCACGCTATCGAGCAACTTATTTCAGCCACATCATCGGAGGTTATTCGGCAGGGTATTACTCTTATATTTGGAGTGAGGTGTTGGACGCCGATACCGTAGGGTGGTTTCAGGAAAATGGAGGTCTGCTACGGGAAAATGGAGATCACTTCCGGCGCACCCTGTTGTCCAAGGGCGGCAGCGTTGAGGCAATGCAACTTTTTCGAGACTTCCGGGGCCGTGACGCAGAGATTAGTCCGCTACTTAAGCGACGCGGATTGAATTAGCTTAGGCGCTATCCAGCAGGGTCTGTTTTGCGGTGCAGACGTTGGCACCGCAAAGTCGTATCAGTAAAAGGCTGAGCTCATCCCACGGGTTGGCGCTGCTCAAGCCCTTGCATGCCTGATCAATAATTCTCGCTTGCTCTAGTAGCTCCCACAGCAGCGGATTTCGCAGTCTGGTGATAGCGGCACTAACTGCCTGCTTGCGATTAAACCAAACTCGATGTGATTGCAGGATAGCGTTAACNGGCTGCCCNCTCTCTCTTTTTTCAATCATTGGTAACAGCGTTCTGAGCTCTCGCGTGATGGCACCCAGCACNAGTAGCGGGNANAANCCTTCAGTNTGAAGCCCATTTAAGACTTTCTGTGTGCGTGCCAGATCACCCAGCAANGCAGAATCCACCAATTGGTAAACNTTATAGCGAGAANAATCTGCCACTACCTGCATGACCGTCTGGGCATCCAGGGAGATAGTCTCATCGCGCCCAGCCAGTAACTTCAATTTTTCGATTTCCTGCATCGCCGCCAGCAGGTTGCCTTCAATCCTGTCGATCAAGAGCTGCAGCGCTTCGGGTTTGGGGTGAATTCCCGCCTGCACCAGGCGGCGCTCTAACCACCCAGGCAGTTCGTCTCGTTTCACTGGCCATACCTGTACCACCAATGACCTGGCCTCGATGGACTTGAACCACTTGGTGTTGAGGGCACTGCTCTCGAGTTTTGGGCTGGTGACAAGGACTACGTTATCTGTTTGCTCTTCTTCGAGGAAATCAGCCAGGGCCAGCTTGCCTGCATCATCCAGTTTTGCGCTCTGTAGCCGGAGTTCTACGAGTTTGTGTTCCGCAAACAGCGACAAATTCCCGATGGATTGTCGAAACTGTTCCCAGTTAAAGCTGCGATCCACCGTATAGAGCTCGCTCTCGGTGAAGTCGTGTAGGCGGCAGTGTTTTCGAACCTGATCCGCGGATTCTTGAATCAGCAGGGGCTCGTCGCCGGTTATCCAGTAGAGTGGCTGCATTTCAGCCTTGAGTGACCTTGCGAGCTGCTCTANCTTGATTTTCATTGCGGGGCTGATTCCAGGCGTCGCATCAGTTGGTTGACCAGCTCCCGGCGCAATTCGGCGGTGATAATCTGTACTTCTTCCTGATTGCCGGCGATATTCTCAACATCCTGAAAGTAGACTCGGTCCACCAGCAGGGTTTCGGCGGGAATAAGTTCCAACTCTTTTCGAATCAGGGTGATATCGACTGATAGGCGGATTTCGACCTGAGCAGCGCGCGCTCGGGGATTAATGGTAACCGGTCTGTTCGATACGCGTTCGTTGGCGACTGCTAATGTGGGTATCGTATCGCTGCTGGTATCCGGGCTCGAACTAATGTTGACATCCGCCATTTCGAGGCTGCGTTCCAGCAGGCGCGAAAATTCGCTTTGAGGTTGCTGCAGATTGAGTGCGAGGGAGCTGAAATTGGCGCTGATCGCATCGCTACCGCGCAAGGCAAAACCGCATGATTGCAACGCGAGAGAGAGGATCAGAAAAACGAGATGATAAGCAGGCTTGCCCATTGGGCTAGTTTACTACGATGTTAACCAGCTTGTTGGGCACAACAATGATCTTGCGGACGGTGCCTTTGCTGGTAAAACGCTTGATTGCTTCATCGCTGAGTGCTAATTCTTCCAAGTCTGACTTGGCGATGTCCTTGGGTACTTCCATCTTGCTACGTAGCTTGCCATTAACCTGCAGGACAATCAGCATGGAATCCTGTTCCAGAGCTGAACTGTCTACCATTGGCCAGCGTGCATCCATGGCTGCTCCATCATGGCCCAGGTGGCTCCAAGCAGCATGGCTAAAATGGGGTACAATCGGTGCCAGCATAAGTACGCTGAACTCAAGCGCTTCCTGCACGACGAGCTGATCGAATTCTCCATACTGGCTCTCAGAGAATTTCGATACTGCATTCAGCAATTCCATTGTGGCTGCGATAGCGGTATTGAAAGTTTGCCTGCGGTCATAATCATCTGTCACCTTAGCCAGCGTTTGATGTGCCTTCAGTCGCAGCTGCTTCTGCTCTGATAACAATTCCAGCTTGCCAAAATTAGTCAGGCTGATCGGCTTGTGCTCCATCAATTGTTTCCAAAGGCGTTTCAGGAAGCGATAGCTTCCTTCCACGCCGCTGTCGGACCAATCCAAGGATTGATCAGGCGCCGAGGCAAACATGGTAAACATGCGCACGGTATCTGCACCATAGCGCTCGATTAGAGACATGGGGTCGACGGTGTTGCCTTTAGACTTGGACATCTTGGCGCCATCTTTAAGCACCATGCCCTGCGTCAGCAGCTTGGCAAAAGGTTCGTCACTGTTTACAAGTCCTTCATCGCGCATCAGTTTGTGGAAGAAGCGGGCATACAGCAGGTGAAGAATCGCATGCTCAATGCCTCCTATGTACTGGTCAACCGGCAACCAGTAGTCTGCCCTTGAATCCAGNATGGCGNCCCCCTGATCGCGACAAGTAAATCGTGCGTAATACCAAGACGATTCCATGAAGGTATCGAAAGTGTCTGTTTCCCGCTTAGCGCTCGCGCCACAACGAGGGCAATCAACCTGGTAAAATTCTGCGAGTTTGCCTAATGGCGATCCTGACTCATCGATCTCAATGTCCTCCGGCAGAAGTACGGGTAGATCTTTTTCTGGCACAGGAACTGAGCCACAGGTCTCACAGTTAATCATCGGGATTGGAGCACCCCAGTAGCGTTGACGGGAGACTCCCCAATCTCGCAGGCGAAAGTTCACCGTGCGTTCGCCCAGATCACGGTCTTCAAGGTAAACAGCGATCGCTTGGAAAGCGGCAGCAAAATCCAGACCATCGAATTCACCAGAATTGATCAGGCGGCCTTTGGTGACAAATGCCTCCTTCTCGAGATCACAATGGTCCTGCTCGGATTCCGGTTCTACTACCTGTTTGATTTTCAGTCCGTACTTGCGGGCAAATTCCCAGTCACGTTGATCGTGTCCGGGCACTGCCATGACGGCACCGGAGCCATAGCTCATCAGTACAAAATTAGCCGCGTAGATGGGAACATGCGCACCACTGATCGGGTGGATTGCTNTTAGACCGGTATCCATACCCAGTTTTTCCATTGTCGCCATCTCGGCTTCTGCGACTTTAATCTGGTTTTGATTGGTGATGAATGTCGCGAGTTCGGCATTTGCTTCTGCCGCTTTCAACGCCAAAGGATGCTGTGGTGCTACCGCAACGTAAGTAACTCCCATCAGGGTGTCTGGACGCGTTGTATAAACTGACAAGCGCTGCAGTGTGCAGTCTGCTTCATCGGCAACCGTAAAATCCAGATTTACCCCTTCGGAGCGACCAATCCAGTTGCTTTGCATGGTTTTAACTTTTTCTGGCCAGCCATCAAGTTTATCGAGGTCGTCCAGTAATTCTTGGGCCATGGCCGTAATACGGATAAACCATTGCGNGATGCTGCGTCTTTCAACCAAGGCGCCGGAACGCCAGCCGCGNCCATCNACGACCTGTTCATTGGCCAGAACTGTCTGATCTACTGGATCCCAATTCACCTCGGCTTCTTTCTTGTAGACTAGGCCTTTTTCGAACAGGCGGGTAAAAAACCATTGTTCCCAGCGATAATAATCGCGATGACAGGTGGCTACCTCGCGGCTCCAGTCATAGGCGTACCCCAGCTTTTGGAGTTGGTCACGCATATAGTTAATATTGCTGTAAGTCCACTTGGCGGGTGGGATCTTGTTTTTCATCGCGGCATTTTCTGCGGGCAGGCCAAACGCATCCCATCCCATGGGCTGCAGCACATTTTTGCCCTGCATGCGCTGAAAGCGGGAAATGGCATCGCCGATCGAGTAGTTGCGTACATGACCCATGTGGAGATGACCACTAGGATAAGGAAACATGGACAGGCAGTAGAATTTTTCCTTATCGGGATCTTCAGTCACNCTGAATGATTCGTGGGTTTCCCAATAAGACTGGGCCTCAGCCTCTACTTGTTGAGGATTGTAGGTTATCTGGTCATCGTTACTCATGAGTTTATCGGTCGTAATTCGTGGGCGATTTGGCTGATGTTAGCTATATACGGCAAAGGCGCAAGCATACCGCAGCGCCGAGTTTGCAGGTAGTGGTGTGGGAGAAATTTCTGAGTAAAGCTTGGGGGCTCTTGTTCNGTCCGTGATAAGTCACACGCTGGCTGGTATCAAGCTGTCATGCTGCTGTGTCGGAGCTNCTCAGCACATTGGTGTTGACCTTCAAGAGCTTGATCTGTCTGCTGTCGGCGTTGAGCACTGTGATTTGAAATGACCCGATGGTCAAAGATTCGCTGCGTTCGGGAATATGACCAAACTGCTGTAGCNCCAGNCCGCCGATAGTCGTGAATTCCTGATCATTAAAGTCAGTNGCGAAATACTGGTTGAACTCATCAATTGGCGTGAACGCCTTGACAATAAAATTTTGATCGTCAAATTTCTTGATGTAGCTATCATCATCGACGTCGAATTCGTCTTCGATTTCACCCACGATCTGTTCCAGCACATCTTCAATCGTGACTGCTCCGCAAACGCTACCATATTCGTCAATTACAATGGCCATATGCTGACGCGTCTCGCGAAACTCCTTGAGTAACACATTCAGGCGTTTGCTTTCCGGCACAAAAGTAGCGGGTCGAACGATATCCTTGATGTCAAACTTGTCCTGATTCTCCGCGAGTAATAGGGGCAGTAAATCTTTCGCGAGAAGGATACCCATGACATTATCGACGTTTTCGCCGACCACAGGAAACCGCGAGTGTGAAGCCTTAGTCACCCTCTCCACTATTTCGCAGAGGCTTAGATCAGCGGGAACGGTAACAACTTGAGAACGAGGAATCATGATGTCGCGAACCTGCATGCTGGAAACCTGCAGGGCGCCTTCAATAATGCCGAGTGCATCAGCATCGAGCACCTGATCCTGTTCAGCATTACGCAGCAGTTCCAAAAGGCTCTGGGTATCGGTAGGTTCGTCGGAAAAAACTTGAGCAATTTTATCGATCCAGGACTTCGGTCTTGGATCGATGGGTGGTTGGTCGTCAGTCATGACCGGNCGTCTTTCAGCCTCCAGATAGCAGGTTATTGTGNTCACCCTATCAAATAAGGGTTGCTTATTCCAAGCTTTTTCAAGCACTTAATTTCNAATGCCTCCATTTTTTCGGCATCGGCCTCACTCTTATGATCATATCCCAGTAAATGGAAAAACCCATGTATCAGCATGTGTGACCAATGATTCTGGAGCGGCTTGTGCTGCCGGTCAGCCTCGGCCATCACCACTTCAGGGCAGACCACAATGTCACCAATTGGCTCCGAATCCAGGTTCTCCAGCAACTCCGCGGGCAAGTCAGCCGGGAAGGAGAGTACGTTGGTAGGGATCTGCTTTTTGCGATAAGTGCTGTTGAGATTTTTCGATTCTGATCTGGATACAAAGCGCAAGCTGACGGTGAGCGGCTCTGGCATTTGCGCAATGGCCTGTGCATTGCTCAGACAGCTCTCACAGAACTGTTGACCCGGCGTCCACTGTTCCGGACAATNATTGTCTATTTCAACGGTCAGCATCATGCTGTGAACTGCCGTCTGGGTTCGCCAGGCTGGTAACTGATTTGCTGTCGTAGGCTTCGTAGGCCTCGACAATNCGCTGCACCATGCGGTGTCTTACTACGTCGTGGGCATTAAAAAAGGTGAATCCGATTCCGTCCACATCTTTGAGTACCTGGCTGACATGTACCAGGCCGGAACGCTCGCCCTTGGGCAGGTCGATTTGGGTAACGTCACCAGTAATAACTGCAGTAGAGCCAAATCCTATACGGGTCAGGAACATCTTCATTTGCGCGGTTGTGGTGTTCTGGCTTTCGTCCAGAATGATAAAAGAATTGTTCAGTGTGCGACCGCGCATATAGGCAAGCGGAGCTACCTCTATCACATTCTTCTCGATCAAACGTCCCACCCGTTCGAAACCGAGCATTTCATAGAGTGCGTCATATAGTGGTCGCAGATAAGGGTCAATTTTTTGCGCCAAATCGCCAGGCAGGAATCCCAGTTTTTCCCCGGCTTCTACTGCTGGGCGCACAAGGAGAATGCGATTGATTTTTTCTTTTGAGAGGGCTTCAACGGCGCAGGCAACCGCCAGATAGGTCTTGCCTGTTCCAGCCGGACCAATGCCAAAATTTATGTCGTTGCGCCAGATCGCGCGTACGTATTCCTTTTGATGATTGCTGCGCGGCTTGATACTGCCTTTCGGAGTCTTGATGAGAGAGGCAGCGTCAATAGCCTGGTCAGTTTTAGAACCCGAGGCGCTGATGTCTGAAAACTCCTGGACTGCAAGGTGGACTTGATTTGGGTTTAGAGTTTCCGCGTTGGCCGTAGACTGATAAAGCATCTCGAGCAGCTCCTTTCCGTTCGCTACAGCATTCTCGTCGCCGGTGAGAAGGAAGACATTTCCGCGTTGACGTATTTTNAGTGCCATGTCTGCCTCAATTTGCTGGATGTGCTCATTGAGTCTGCCGCACAGATTGGCCAAACGCTGTGCGTTGTCAGGAAGCAGAGTAAGACTTACTGAATGATTGGGCATAGCTAGCAATTAATGGCAAAAGCGAAATGAATGTGTTGGGCGCAACAAGACCAAGTTATCGAATTCAAGCCAGCTGTCCCAGCAGTGAGTTGGGCAGTGCGTCAGTGATCTTAATGTCCGCAAATTTTCCGATTAGCGAATGATCGCCGCATCGGAAATTCACTACACGATTGTTCTCAGTACGCCCCTGCAGTGCGCCCGGATCTTTCTTGGACACTGCGGTCACCAGAACAGACTCCGTGCNTCCCACCATGGCTTCGCTGATTGCTCTGGCCTGGGATACGATCTGGGACTGCAAGCTTGCCAGCCGATGCTTCTTTTCTTGCGCGCTGGTCTCGTCCTTCAATTCTGCCGCTGGCGTGCCAGGCCGCGCGCTGTAGATAAAGCTGAACGATGTGTCGAAGCCTNTATCGATGATGAGTTTCATCGTGTCTTCAAAATCTGCGTTAGTCTCTCCCGGAAAGCCAATGATGAAATCAGAAGATAGGCTGATGCCTGGTCGCTTGGCCTTTATCTTGCGAATCAGGGACCTGTATTCCAGAGCGGTGTGGCCTCGTTTCATGGCAGCGAGAATGCGATCAGAGCCGCTTTGCACCGGTAGGTGAAGATGGGACACGAGCTCCGGGACCTGATCATAGGCTGTCACCAGGTTCTGATTGAATTCTACCGGATGAGAGGTAGTGAAGCGGATTCGATCGATACCTTCGATGCTGGCGATGAAATTGATGAGCAAGGCCAGGTCAACTATCTTACCTTCATGGTTAAGACCACGATAGGCATTCACGTTCTGACCCAGCAGATTGATTTCCCGAACACCCTGGTCTGCCAAATGCACGGCTTCGGCCAGCACGTCGTCAAGAGGTCTGCTAACTTCCTCACCCCGTGTATAAGGCACCACACAGAAGCTACAGTACTTGCTGCAGCCTTCCATGATAGTAAGGAAGGCCTGACAGGAATCCACCTGTGGCTCCGGTAAGCGATCGAACTTCTCGATTTCAGGGAAGCTGATATCGACCACGGTTTCGCCTGCTCTCGATTCTTGCAGCATCTCCGGCAATTTATGCAGGGTTTGAGGGCCAAATACGACGTCAACATGAGGAGCGCGCTTGCCAATGGCGGCCCCTTCCTGGCTCGCCACACAACCGCCCACGGCAATGCGCAGATTGGGATTGTCGGCTTTGAGGCTGCGCCAGCGGCCAAGCTGATGAAACACCTTTTCTTGGGCTTTCTCGCGAATTGAGCAGGTGTTCAACAGCAGAATGTCGGCCTGCTCTGGAGAGTCTACCTGCACGGCATCCTCGCTATCCTTGAGCAGATCCAGCATCCGGGATGAATCATATTCGTTCATCTGACAACCATGAGTTTTAATGAATACCTTTCGGCCACCGGAGTTTGCTCCGGGTGTCACAGGATCTTGACCAGTTTCGGTTACCAATACAGATTCTTCAGTCATCGCTTATTTCGGGCAGGCCCGCCCATGTCTGTCTTCTTTAAGAAAGGGCACATATTATAGCAGGTCTCTGATCCCATCCCAGCTGCAAAGCCCTTGAATTTCATCGCAATAGCCTAATATTAAGAGTACTCTATTGACGCTGTCTTGATTGCACGAGGTGCGCCGAGGCCAATGCCTTCAAGGTGTTGCAATAATTTCTAAGAGATTGATTTTAATGACAAATACGACAGAGATATACAAGGTCACTTTCCTTAATAAAGGCAAGGTTTATGAGGTATTCGTAAAGCAGGTCTACCAGAGTGATCTCTATGGGTTCATTGAAATCGAGGAATTTCTTTTCGATGCGCGTTCTCAGATGGTGGTTGATCCCAGTGAAGAAAAACTAAAGGCCGAATTTAGTGGAGTCAGACGCAGCTTCATCCCAATTCAGGCCATCATCAGAATTGATGAGGTCGAAAAGAGTGGGGTGGCTAAAATTTCCAGCGGTGACAATATTACGCCTTTTCCCGTGTCCTTGGTCGGTAGCACCAAGGCCGATAACCAAGACGTCTAAAACCATGTCAGGCGGGCGGTAGCTGTGCGCCTGGCATCCCGGCGCCACAGGAACACCTGTTGCTAGTTTCCGATCACCCCTTCATTGCGCTTACCCCTGACCGTGTGCTTTCGGCAATCGAATTCCTGGGTTTCTCGCCGGACGCGCGGTTCTTCGCGCTGAATAGCTACGAGAATCGTGTTTATCAAATTGGTCTGATGGACGGCAATACCATAATTGCCAAGTTCTACCGACCTGATCGCTGGACTCAACAGCAGATTCTCGAAGAGCACACATTCACCCGTGAGCTGTATGAGCTAGAAATACCAGTAGTCCCGCCCATGATGCTCGAGTCAGGCGAGTCGCTGGCGGAAAGCGGTGGTTTCCAGATTGCAGTTTTCCCTCAGCTGATTGGCAGGACTCCCGACATGGAAGACCTGGACAGCCTGTTAACAATGGGACGTTTTGTTGCGCGAATTCACTCGGTGGGGGCTCAGCGGCAGTTTGTGCATCGCAATGCCTTAAGCCTTGATGTTTTTGCCAGACAGAATAGCTACTTCCTGCTTGAGAATGATTTCATCCCTGCAGACCTGATCGTCGCCTATGAAAGCTTGGCCCGGGATCTTGTGGAAAAAATGGATGCGCAGATCGGTGCGCTGGGAGGGTTGAATTCATTACGGATTCATGGTGATTGCCACCTTGGCAACGTGCTTTGGAGCGATGACACACCGCATTTTGTTGACTTCGACGATACCATGTCGGGGCCGGCAATTCAGGATCTCTGGATGCTACTTTCAGGAGAGCGCGACCAGCGTCAGGGACAACTTCTTGAGCTGGTCGAGGGCTATAATGAGTTCTATGATTTTAAAGTGAGTGAGCTGGCGCTTATTGAATGCCTTCGTACCATGCGGCTGATTAATTACAGTGCCTGGTTAGCACGTCGCTGGAACGATCCTGCATTTCCACTTAACTTTCCCTGGTTTAACACAGAACGGTATTGGGCTGAGCATATTCTCGAGCTGCGCGAACAGTCGGCGGCGCTGGATGAGCCTCCTCTGCAACTTTTCCCCTAATACTCGTCTGGCGCTGCAGCCTGCAGCGCAGGTCCCTTGATCTCTTCACTGCTGTCCATATACACGTAGGGCAGGCTGGAATCCTCTAACCAATTCAGTGCGTCCCGCTCCTCTTTGAGCATCGCGATGGTTGCAAAGGATCCTGCGACAGTGCAGAGATTAGCCGCCACGCTAACAGCGCGCAGTCCGCTGCAGGGCCAACCAGTTTTGGGATTAAGGATATGGCTGTAACGTTTCCCATCCAGTACAAAGCCACGCGCATAATCGCCAGACGAGGCCAATCCGCCATCGAGTAGTTCGATGCGGGCCATCATGGCTTTGGGTTGCCTGGGGTTAGCTATGCCAACTGGCCAGGGACTGCCGTCGGGTTTGCTTCCGATCACGGAAAAATCGCCGCCGAGATTTACCAGACCATGGGCTATCCCAATTTCACGCGCCAGCCTGGTGACTGCGTCGGCGGCGTATTCCTTCACGATGCCGCCGAAATCCACTTCCATACCGGGCGCAAGGTAAAGCGTCTGGTGCTGCCAGCATAATTTGTCAAAACCGATAAGAGCAAGCAAGGCGGACAGCTGTGCCGGATCTGGTAGCTGAGGTACACTAAAATTCCAGGCATTCCGCAATATGCCTGCGGTGACATCGAACAGACCGTCACTGAGGTGATAGCAGGTTGCTGCATGGTTAAACAATTTACGAGTTTCCCCATCTATTGTTATGCCAGCGCTAGCACCTGCTGATCTGTTGATTTGTGACAGAAAACTATCTTCCAGGTATCTGGAATATTTGCGCTCAAGGCGCTGCGATTCCAGGATCAATTCGCGGGCTCGTTTGCGGGCCTGGACCCGTGATTCGTCATAAAACTGCAGCTCACACGGGCTTCCCATTGCTTTGAAGCTGAAGCGTCTGAGGGAATAGGGCATGTTGAAGGAAGGTTAGAAAGAGTAATCAACGCCCATAGACAGGCGCAAGAATTGCACCAGAGCCGGGCTGGGTTGATTCACCGCATAGACAGAATATTTTTCATTTGCCACGTAACGCTCGGCAGTAAGGGTTGCCGTCCAGTCGCCAAAATCCGCTATCAGGTTTATACCGCCGCTGAACGCGCCGAATGCCGAGAGGCGATAATCGCTGGACTGGGGCTCCTTGAGTGGCTTGGTGAAGTCGTCGATATTGGTGTAAAAGTCTGCCGCCGTTTGACTGTAGTAGCGCAGCATGGGAGAAATTTTGAATGTACGGTTTATATTTTGGAACCACGAAAGGTCCAGAGTGTGAGAGCTGATACCAAAGTCATCGTGATAATAACGATAGTTAGCCTGAAGGGCACCGTCAGCTTCGATGAAGAAATAGCGTAGGGAATTAGAAAGCGCGATTTGGGTCTTGTTGTCGGGCCTCGCGTCCTGCAGTTTGTAGGGATCAGATAGAAAGCCAGACTGCTCGGTTATACTCAGAGCGGTTTGAAAAGTGGTCACCCGGTTGATGACCTGGCTGAGGCTCACTNCCGCTGAANTTGCGCGCTTGTNTTCGTTTCGAATCCGATTGAACAGCTCNGCGTCGGTGGGGAAAATATCGTCGGCCGAGTGGCTGAATCCTAATGTGACAGTGGTCAGGTCATTGTTGAAGTTGCGCGAGCCGCTGAGTTTAAAGTACGTGGCTCGATAGTCGTTTTCCTCGGAATAACCCACTGCGCCACCGAAATTACCATTCTGACTATAGTAGCGCGTTCCGATGGAGAGTTCGCTGCGTGCATCACTAATACCACTGGCGCCGCTCATGTTGATGACAGGCTCTCCGGCGGCGTTTGCAGTAGAAAACCACGGCGAGGCACCGCTCATGTCCTCGTGATTGGCATCAATGAACAGGGCGAAATCTCTGCCGAGTGGCGAAACATACTGGAATTGGTGCACATCAATGTCATAGCGTCCTAATTCCCCAAAGGGCACCTGTGCCCGCGTAAGATCACCCTCCTGGTAGTTGGATATTTTGTATGAGAGTGTGGATTCAGTCGGCGGGGCATCCGCTTGGGCGATGCCCGGCAGGGCGAGAGCTGAGGTGGAGAGTGCAATCAAACTGCGAGAGGGTTTGCTTTTCAAAATAGGTTCTCGCTAGGCCAGAACAATCAGCAGTGGTCGTAGATGCTTAGTTGCAACCGCAACCACCGCCGGCAGCACTATTGCCGCCTGAGGAAGCTTCTTTGCTGAAAAATATATGGTCATTGAGCTGGCGCTCCAGCACATCACGGTCCCAGGCCATTTCTTCCTTGGCCAGGTAGCTGCGTTCCCAGGGGCGCACCTGGGTACAGGCGCTCAGAGCAGCGAGCGCGATTAAAGCTGAGACTGTGCGCCGAATAATTCGCATGCTGCACTACTCTGGCAGAATTTCGACGATAGCGGCTTCTATCATTTCCATGTCGCTGGGTCGGAATCCCATATGGACGAGCTTAACTTCGCCGTCTGGGCTGATNAGATAAGATGANGGCATACCAATAACGTTGAACTGGGTTGCCATTTCTCCATCAGGGTCAGATGGGATNAGGAAATCCAGCGGTGTATCCANCAAGAAATCGAGCCCGTCTTCCACCGGGTTGTCCACATTGATTGCTACAACTTCAAGCCCCTGGTCCTTGTATTTGTTATACATNTCGTTATACAAAGGCAAAGAGGTCAGGCATGGCGCGCACCATGAGGCCCAGAAATCGACATAGACTGTTTTGCCCGCAAGCCCCTCNAAAGTGACATCGGGTCTGTCGCTGTAGATGGATGGCAGGGCGAAGTCTGGTGCGGTATCTCCTTCCTCAATGGCGCTNACGACGTGAGCTGCCAGGCTCAAAGCAATGCAAAGGGCCGCTTTCAGGNTTTGTTTGATCATGGTCGGTTCCTCAATTGAAAATTTTTAGCCTGGCAGTCCGGAGCAGATATCCGCGTCGGGCNGCAATTTCCTGCTTAATGGCCTGCGCACTGGAATTTCGGCTGCGCTGGCCTTTTGGCGCAAACTGCAGGCTGTNCTGACTCGCACAGTGAATATCGATACNGAGTATGTCAATTGTATGTTGTTTTTGCTCCAGCACTCAAAGACTNAATATCAGACCTGATACATCATCGTCTTATTGTGCTCAGTTCCTTACAACGTATAAGTTTTTAATCCGTCTACAAAGTCAGCACGGCTCANGCTGGCGCCGGTAGCGCGTCATGNAGATTACGCAGTACCTCGCGCCAGCGTTTTTTCTGCACTTTGACTGAGTACTTTAACTCCTTGTAGCTATCACGCAACTGCAAATGCTCCCAATGCGCCAGGGCATCCTGGATGCGCTTTTCTTTGGCTTCCTGCCAGGTCTGGCGCATCTCGTTCCACTGATTCAGCAGTAGCTGGAGCTGTTCGTATTCCTGCTCCAGCTTTAGACGCCAGTTCTCTGGTATATCGCGCATGGCGAACTTTTCTTGTGCTTTTTGATACTGCATCTGCAGCCGAGCCGTTTCGATTCGAGCGGGACTGGTGCGTTTTAGGTCTCGGGTGAGGCCGATCCACGANAGNGTGCGGATCAACCACTTGGTCGGATCAAAATGCCACCATTTGACACCNTTCCGGTAGTCCCATTGAAACGTGTGGTGAAAATTATGGTAACCCTCTCCATAAGTGATCAGGGCGAGAAAAGTGTTGTCTCTCGCTGAGTGGGAATCACTNAANGTTTGTCCACCCCANATGTGGGCGANGGAATTNATGAGGTAAGTAACATGTTGGCTCAGGACCAGGCGCANAAGTCCACCCAGCAGCANGCAGGCAATGATGTCGCCGTGGAGGTAGCCCAACAATGCTGGCACGCCGATGTTGGTTAGCAATACGAGGCTTAAATAGTGTTTGTGCTGCCAAACTGCGATGGGATCCNGCTGAATATCCTTGATGTTGGAAAAGTCCTCTTTGCTACTTTCATGATTCCGCAGAATCCACCCAATGTGAGAGAACCAGAAACCCCTGCCAGCGGAGTATGGGTCGCGCTGATTGTCGTCGACAAAACGGTGATGGCGCCGATGATCAGAGGCCCAGTGCATCACATCATTTTGGAGCGCGCAGGCACCGCCCAGCGCGAAAATGAAGCGCACAATCGGATGGGCCTTGTAGGCTTTGTGTGACCACATGCGGTGGTAGCCGGCAGTAATGGAAAGGCCGCAAAACAACATCAGTAAGAGGAACGCCAGCCATTCATACAAGTCGTAACCNTAGAAATAGCCATACAGAGGTACCAGGGTGACAGNAAACGCAGGGGTGAGACTGAACAGCAGCATGTTGGTCCAGTTGATTGGTGCTTTATCCATGATGATCTAAATTTCCGCCCTTGGTGACATAGGTTCAATAGTCAACACAACAATTGACACCGCTAGTGTATCCGATTTTCCTTAAAGAGCCAGTAGTGTAATCTAGCCACAATGATCTGCTAGAGTGCTGCTATAGGCACACCTTAGTGGTGTCCAGAGGCGAGCCGTTGGAGGGTTTTCACTGTTGGAAGCACTTAAAACCAGAATTGAAGAGTTGGAGAGCCAGTTGGCATTTCAGGAAGATGCCCTTGAGCAATTTAATGCCATAGTCACCAGGCAGCAGGGTCAAATCGATGACTTGANCGGACAGGTCAAGTATCTGCGNGATCAGCTGCTAGAGGCCGCCAGCNGCTTGCAGGACGTGCAGTCAGATCCTGCCCACGAGAAGCCGCCACATTACTAAGCATCATNTGCATCGTGCCTTTAAATTCCCGTGGGCCTAAAAACCAATCAATAACTGCACCAGATTCCAGTTCCATTTGATCTTTTTATGGTTCCTAGGCNACACCAGAGCCGATTTTTGAGTTACCTGCACGAGCTTAAGCTTCAATTAAGCTTGTAGCTGCTAACTTTCTTTTCTGTAATGTGATGATCCATTCCGCCGGCCTTTGGGGCTGAATCTGGTCGTCTGAGAATATCCGCAAGGCAAGCAGTGAGGTGAGCGCGAACATGAACAGGTTATCAATTCTACTAGCAAGTTGTGCCAGCATCTGGACGATATCAGTGAGTGGGCAAACTACCTATGAATATGGTGATGTAATCGAGACGCGGCCTGTCTACCAAATAGTAAAAATTTCCGAGCCTATGGAACAGTGCTGGGAGGAGGAAGTTGTCATCGATCGTTACCCCTCACGCAGTGGTTCCCGAACACCGGTTTTGGTGAGTACCATCATCGGCGGTGCACTCGGCAATGCGGTAGGCAACGGCAAGAGCAACAAGCGGATTGGCGCTGTAGCAGGTGCTATGTTGGGCCACTCAATCGGCCGTGATATAGTCAGAGACCGTAACCGTAGCAGAAATACTGTGCTCGACTACGAAACCGTACAGCGCTGCGAGACAGCATATGAACAATTTGAAGAAGAGCGTCTGGTCGGTTATCAGGTGACATATTTCTATAATGGTGAAGAATACTCTGTGCGAACCGATTCCGATCCCGGTGATCGAATTCGGCTCAGAGTGAGCATTCAGCCTGTAAATTAAAACAGCAGCCAGTCTGCAATAGATACGAACTGGCACCTTTGGGGTGAGATTTGAAGAAATCTGGAACGATAAGTTTCCTTGTGGGCTTGTTTATGAGTTGGAGCGCGCTCTCCTATGGGCAGATCTTGCCTTTCCAGGTTGAGCTAAATCAATTGGACCGTTCTAATCCACTGCGAGATCTTCGAGTAAATCCTCAGGCCAATGGCATAATCACAGAGCGACAGGCTGTGAATCTGGCCAGGCAACAATTTGCGGGAAATATACTGCGTATCACGTTAATCGGTGAAGGCGCCAGACAGCGTTATCAGATTCGCATGGAAAATGCTGGTAAAGTCTTCACTGTTTTCGTGCACGCCAAGACAGGGGAAGTGACTGGCGGTACCTGATTCCTGGGATCTAATAGCACACAGGAGGTAGTCGGCAATGCGATTATTGGTCGTTGAAGATGAGAATATACTGCGACAGCAGCTAGAGCAGGGTCTGACAAAGCAAGGTTATGTGGTTGACGTCGCGGAGGATGGTAAAGCGGGTCTGTATTACGCCACCGAGTATAATTATGATGCTGCGATCGTTGACCTCGGTTTGCCTGAAATAGATGGTATCTCTCTGATCCAGCAAGTTCGTGCTGCTGACAAGAGTTTTCCAATCCTGATTCTAACAGCGCGCGGCGACTGGCAAGACAAGGTTGCCGGGCTCGATTCTGGTGCTGACGATTACGTGGTAAAACCATTCCGGCTAGAAGAGATTCAGGCACGTCTTAACGCGCTGCTGCGCCGTGCCGCCGGATTCGCTAAGCCCAAGTTGGAGTTTGGCTCCCTTAGCCTCGACATCACCGCAAAGCGGCTGACCGTTAATGAAGAAGGCGTTGATCTCACGGCCTATGAGTACAAAATGCTTGAGTATCTTATGCTCCATCCAGGCCAGGTAATTTCGAAAACTGAATTGACTGAGCATCTGTACGCGCAGGACTATGAGCGGGATAGTAATGTGCTGGAAGTCTTTGTACGACGACTGCGGCAAAAGCTGGACCCGGAGCANATGCTGNAACCTATTGAGACTNTCAGGGGTCAGGGTTACCGCTTTAGCCTGGCGGAAACCTGATAATCCTGCGCAGGCCGTTTTCATGAGTTCCACCGCCAGNNTTTCCGGCTACTCTTTGCAATCTCGCCTGATTCTGGTATTCGGNATTCTTCTTTTCCTGTTCCTGGGTATTACCGGTGTGGTTTTAGAGCGGGCATTTCGCTCAAGTGTCGAAGCCGGGGCAGCGGAACGATTGCAGGTACAGATCTATCTGCTGTTGTCTGCAGTGGATCAGCGTGATGGAGAGTTTTACTTTCTCGAAACGCNGCAGGAACCTCGCTTCAATCAATTGGATTCCGGCCTCTACGGGTACATCAGCAGCTCCAGTGCAGGGGAACTTTGGCGCAGTGATTCAGCCCGGGCATTTAGCCCGCCAGACACCGATTTTCTGCGAGAAAACGTTGGGGTCGGTCTGTCTAGTTTTGGGCGCATAGACGCCAACTTCGTGATCTATTTTCGCCAGAGTTATGGCATTCTCTGGGAGGATGGAATCAGTGAATATAATTTCACTGTACTGGAAGATGCGGAGCCTTATTATTCTGAGATTAGCAATTTCCAACGTGACCTCTGGTCCTGGCTAGGCGGCGCGGCTCTTCTACTGCTGATCATCCAGACTGTATTGTTGCGCTGGGGGTTATCGCCACTAAGCCGCATGGCGAGAGATCTGAAGCGCATTGAGACTGGGGAAAAGGAAAAACTTGGGGCCCGCTATCCAAAAGAGCTACAGGGCGTTACCGCAAATCTTAACATGCTAATAGAGAGTGAGCGCAAGCAGCAAAGCCGCTATCGTACGACTCTTGGCGATCTTGCGCATAGTTTGAAGACGCCGCTTGCCGTATTGACCGGAATCATTCCGCAGCTCATGGCCAAGCCGGATAGCAATGCAGATTTTGTCGCGGAGCTGCAGGCCGCTGATGAGCAGTTAGAGCGGATGAATCAAATAGTCACATATCAGCTGCAGCGGGCTGTGCAGACCAATAACGCCGGATCGTTATCACGCCGGGTCAATATTGCCGAGGCAACGAATAAAGTGATAGATGCGCTGCAGAAAGTCTACGCCGATAAACATATGATGGTGGTTAGAGAGTTTGACAAGGCAGCGCAGTTTGTTGGAGATGGACGTGACCTCATGGAAGTGTTGGGTAATGTCCTGGACAACGCCTATAAGTATGGTGAGTCCGAGGTCATGATTCGTATAGGCAGGGAGTCTGGCGCTAATAGAACTGTTATACTGCAGGTTGATGATGACGGCAAAGGTATTCCCAACGAGCGATTAGCCTATGTGCTACAGAGGGGTGCCAGATCTGATACTTTGGCGCAAGGGCAAGGAATTGGGCTGGCAGTTGTAGCCGATATCGTCAAGAGCTACGAAGGTGATATTCAGGTGAATACCAGTAACATGGGCGGCGCATCTATAAGGATAACTTTCCCACCATCCAAGACATTTGGCTAAGCCTGATGGTCAAAGTCTATTGAACCAAGGCGTTTAAGTANGGTTCACAGCGAGAGACCGCCAGCTACTGCAACCAGTGTCATGGCGAAGAGAAACCATTTGATGCTGTTCTGGGAAGCCTTCACAGCAACTTTGACAGCAAGGTGGGCGCCAGCCATGGTNCCCGTGGCAACTATCAAGCCCGGGACCCAGCTGACCTGATCAAACGCGATAAATATTGCCAGCGCGACCACGGTGAAGGCCAGCGCACAGGTCATTTTTAGGGCGTTGGCTCTGACCAGGTCATAGCGTAGCCCTCCCGCCAGAGCGGCGAGCAAGATGAAACCGACCCCCGCCTGTACAAAGCCACCATAGATACCCGCCGCAAACAGCCCCCACCAGGCTTTCGGATTATCCCCAGGCGACTGCGTCGGGGTTCCAGCGGGCGGAGCGATCACCTCGGGCCTCAGCAAGATGAGCACAGACATGCTGAGAATAGTGAAAAGTAGCACTGGCTTGAGATAGAGGTTGGGTATNATGGCAGCGCCGANAGCGCCAAGCACGCCACCTAGCAGTGTGGGAATTAAGATAGGNACAATAGCCGGACGATCGAGGCTGNTGTGCTTNTCATAGCCAGCCACACCTACTACACACTGCATCAAAACGGCCACGCGATTGGTGCCATTTGCCAGGTCTGCTGGCAGGCCAAGCATCATCAACGCCGGCAGGGTTAGGTTAGAGCCACCACCAGCGATGGTGTTGATGCCACCAGCTAGGAAGCCCGTGACGGCGAGCAGGGCTATAGCGGTTAAATTTAATTCCATCAAGGCAAGTCCTGGCTACAGCGGCGCAGCTTATCATTTTCTTGCCGAGGGTTTGCCAAATTCCCGTAAATCGCTAAAATTCAATGTCTTGGTGGCGATTTCGAGGCGTCTTTGGATTTTTACCATCACCGATGTGAAATTTTTCAGAATCTATAAGCGCCCAACCCATGCTATTTCCTAAGTTTCAGTTAAATCAAGTTCTTGTATTGCCATTGAGCTAGGCTTAAGGCGTGGAGAATCAGGTAGTGCTTCAATTATCCGTTGAAAATTCGACACCTTAAGGAAAACTTCAGGATTCACCGTCAGAAATGGTATGTTGGAAGTGCTGGAGGTTTTGTGGCCCCAATAACTTGATCCGGAATCTGAACTCTCATTAGAGCTACGATGTCGGCTTGGAGCTACGGGACTGAGAAGCGTGGCCAGAACATTAGGGTCAATGAATTGGGCCTCAACTCATAAAAACTAATAGCGCGGTAAATAGATTTGAAAAACCTGGTCTGCATAAAAACCAACTTTAGCAAGCGTGATCATGCGCGGGGCTTCACGCTCATCGAAATCTTAATTGTCGTGGCTATCCTTGGTATACTCACCAGCATCGCTCTNCCTGCCTACCAGAACAGCGTGCTTCGNTCGGGTCGTGCCGAGGCAAAAGGTGAGCTNATGACTGTCGCCTCGGATCAGGAGCGCTTTTTCNCCTCTAGTAACACCTATTCGACNGACGCCACTCCTCTGATTACCNCCGACNCTACTAAGCGTACGACTGAAAACGGCCTTTACACTATTACTGTTGCAGCGGGTGCCACAGGAAGCATCGCGACCAGCTTTGTTGCGACCGCAACCGCAGTGGGAGACCAAACCGCAGACGCCTGTGCAACGTTAACCATTTCCAGCATTGGTGTGCGCGGCGCCACTGGCGATACTGCTGACAAATGCTGGCAGCGATAATCAGGCCTTCGCTTCACNTCAGNGGNTTGCCCCTGCAGTTTACTCNAATTCCGTCACGATCTGAACCAGTTGCGTAGCACACCCGTCACGCGCGNTTCAGTATNATTTGTTGCNCATTGTGCAAACTCCANNGCTCGAACAGACCATAAAGTTTCCGTTTTGATAGCGGATCGATCCCATCGGTGTGATCTGCAGGTATGGCCGGTTCTGGAAAGCGCGCGAATAGATTTCGCCCCTTAACTCAGGAAAGGAAAATAGCGAACCAGCTAGTCTTCCCGCTCCAAGTTGCGACCACTATCTTGGTCAGCAAACACCAGTATTCCTTGCTGCCACTTGTCACCACAGAGAACGCTGTCGCTTGAACGGTACAAGGTAACCAGTGCATTCTGGGTGATCGCAGACGTCCTCGCGACCTCTATGGCGCGGTGCAGGTGTTTAATGGTAACGTCCGATGCCTTCTGCTGGACTAGGTAGAGCATGCATGGTGTTGACGGGTTTAGCAGCAAAGCTAGGACAAAAACGTGTTACGTGAAGTTCGATTAGAGTCAGCCCAGCATTAAAGCGCCTGGAGACTTGCATGCATATTAGATCCTTGTGATCGCTATAAACAATGAGCCTTAGTTTAAATGAGCCTTAGTATAGAAGCAGATCTTTAATAGGAACAAAAATTGACGCAAAACAGTGATGTGATCGTGGTGGGAGCTGGGATCAACGGCCTGCTAGTATCACGCATGCTGATTGCCAGCGGAGCCAGCGTCACCCTGATTGAAAAACAGGAGGTGGCGAAGGAGTCTTCCTGGGCTGGTGGCGGAATTGTGTCTCCACTCTATCCCTGGCGCTATGATGCCGCTGTCACAGCACTGGCGAATTGGGCTCAGGCATTCTACCCGCAGCTTGCAGAAGAATTACTGATCGAAACCGGCATCGACGTGCAGTTGCATGCTTGCGGCTTGTTGATGTTGGATGCGCCAGACCAGCAGCAGGCACTGGCATGGGCAGCGGCACAGGGTCACGTGATGTTGGCATGGGGATGTGACTCCATCTACAAAAAAGAAACGGCTCTGGCAGCCGGATTCGAGTCTGGTCTGTGGATGCCGCAAGTAGGACACATAAGGAACCCGCGACTGTGTCGAGCGCTGCTTGCTAGCTTGCAAAAGCAGCCAGGATTTTCCTTGATAACGCAGGCTGCGGTCACTGGTTTCATCACCTCTGGCCTATCGATTAGTGGGGTCAGGGTGAAAACTGCGGGTGAGGCTGAAGTAGTTCACCTCCATGGGGGCGCGATTGTAATAACGGCCGGTGCCTGGAGTCAGCAGCTGCTTGAAAAACTATCGTTACAAACAGCCATTCAGCCAGTGAAGGGTCAGATGCTACTTTATAAGTTTCCAAAGCCTCCAATAGAGTCGATAATTTTGAATCAAGGTAAGTATCTGATCCCACGCCAGGATGGCCATTTGCTTGTCGGTAGCACACTTGAGTACGCGGGGTTTGATAAGACTTCTACCTCAACAGCGAGACAAGCACTAAGCCATTCTGCCGTAGCGATGTTGCCTGCGCTGGAGAAAATGGAATTTGTGGGTCAGTGGGCAGGTTTACGCCCCGGCAGCGCGGGAGGCGTGCCCTATATTGGCCGGCTCGAGCCATACTCAAATTTTTATATTAACGCAGGGCAGTTTCGTAACGGTTTGGTGCTGGCTCCAGCTTCAGCGCGCCTTACGACGGATATTGTGCTGGGAGGAAAGCCCGAAATAGATCCTGCTCCTTACGATCTTGGCGCACATCGACAGGATAAATCAGCGGGTTTCGAAGAGAAGCAGGTCTCTACTCAAGCACCAGCTTCTTCAAGCGGTAGCGTAATGACTTGAAAGACATGCCGAGTTTCTTTGCTGCGGCAGTCTTATTGCAGCGCGCGTTCAATGGCTTCAATCTCGATGGCCTCCAGATGTNTCTCTAGTGAGCAATCTGCATCTAATTAAAGNTNCTCCCTGTNAATANGGAGCNNGGAAGCCGCGGNNGATTATTTAGGTCACCAGTNATNCCAACGGGAGCACGATGCGATAGACGTTNTAGNCTACCGAAACATTCGATATCTGCTCTGTGTATGCTTTCGGGCCGGAGACCATGGTANTCCTCAATTGCAGTCGCTTTGGCACAGGCTATCANACGCNGTGACNTAAAGACTGATGCATTAATCTTCTATCTNCAATTTATCGTACAATAGNTCACCTAAATTAGNGGCGAAAGCCGCGTAGACATTGTGCAGANGCCCATGGTGAGGAACCCATGANAANGCGATTTAAAGTCATTATGGCCCAATTGGACTTTCTGGTTGGNGATATAGATGGCAATACAGACAAAATTATCCGAGTCGCGAGAAGAGCCAGCGACGAATTAGGAGCAGACATGGTTGTCTTTCCAGAACTGGCTATTACTGGATATCCACCAGAAGATCTCTTGCTCAGGCCGAGCCTTGCGCCACGCATTACCAAGGCGCTGGATCGGATTTGNGTGGCCGACGTTGATATCTACCTGGTTGTTGGCTACCCGGAAACAACGGCGGNAGGAGTNTACAACGCACTGACAGTATTGAGGNGCAGTGAGGTCATCGCAGGCTATCGCAAGCAGCGCTTACCGAACTACCAGGTATTTGATGAACGCCGCTACTTCAGAGCGGGCAGTCAACCTTGCGTGATTAACATTGCAGGCGCCCGAATGGCGTTTACGGTCTGCGAGGATCTGTGGGAACCTGAGCCAGCGCTGCAGGCTAAAGAGGCCGGTGCGGATTTGCTTGTTAATATCAATGCCTCACCTTTCCATATGCGCAAGCTTCAGGAGCGACAGGAATTGGTACAGCAGCGCAGCCGCGAAGGTGGATTTCCTGTTGTGTATGTGAATTTGGTCGGCGGACAGGATGAATTGGTGTTCGATGGAGGCTCCATGGCCGCTAGCAAGGGCGAATTGAATTGCCTGATACCGCAGTTTCAGGAAGGCTTGTTTCCTCTCGATATTGAGATTGCAGAGAACGGCAGTTGTGAGATTCCTCGCCAGGCAATGGCTAAGACCCTCGACTTTGAAGCTCAGGTTTATGAAGCGTTGGTGATGGGTGTCTGCGACTATGTCGAAAAGAATCGATTCAAAGGTGTGGTACTTGGCTTGTCGGGAGGTATCGACTCAGCTCTTAGTCTGGCAATTGCCACAGACGCATTAGGTAGCGCGAGGGTGCAGGCCGTTATGATGCCTTTTGCCTACACCTCGCAGTTGAGCCTTGATTGCGCCCAACAACAGGCGCAGAGCCTCGGCGTGAATTACCAGGTGATCGCAATCAATGAGATTTACGACAGTTTCACCGCGGCGTTGAAAGATGAATTTGCGGGTCTTGAGCCGGATGTGGCTGAGCAAAATATTCAGGCGCGGGCGCGCGGCGTGCTGTTGATGGCAATTTCCAACAAGAAGGGGCTATTGGTGCTCACAACCGGTAACAAGAGTGAAATCGCCGTAGGCTACTCCACGCTTTATGGTGATATGGCTGGCGGCTTCGATGTGCTCAAAGATGTGTCCAAGACGCTGGTCTATAGATTGGCTAGATTTCGCAACAGCATTAGCGTTGGCAAAACTGTTATTCCTGCGAAAGTCATCGACCGTGCACCTTCGGCGGAACTGGCACCCGGTCAGGTGGATCAGGACAGTTTGCCGGAATACGATACTCTTGATGAAATTCTGGAGCTCTATGTGGAGCAGGACCAAAGCGCCAAAGCGATCATGGATAAGGGCTACATCGAGGCGGATGTGAAACGCGTGCTGCGCCTGGTTGACCTTAACGAATACAAACGTCGGCAGAGTCCTGTTGGTGTGCGCTTAACCCAACGTGGATTTGGCCGCGACCGACGCTATCCGATTACCAATGGCTGGTCGCTTGGAGAGTAATCAGTAAGCCAATAACCCCTAGTTTGGGTTGACCGCTCGATTCTTATACTATCCTGAACATTGCAACCATGCTTGATCAGGCTCTATATCGGCTAGATAGACCCAAATTTGTGTCTTCCCACAGCCTAAAGCGCACATACGCGCGTCTAGTTTATAGAAAAGGGGCAAAATTTGGAGAAAGTGCTGCAGGCTAGTCCAGCAAGCCGAATGTGATAATGCTGAGGAAAGAGCGTCTATCCTGGCCTTGACCAGACTGGGCCTCGATGATTTGTTGGCTGCCGGAGGTGCCAGGGCGCTGAGTTGGCGCCAGAGGTGGATTTCCCCGATTGTCACCTAATACGCCAAAACTGACGGTATAGAGCAGGGAGGGGTCAGTAATCTCGGTGCGTACAATAAAATCACCGTCCCCGTCGATAGCGGGGTGATCCGCGTAGTTTTCCTTGAGCAAGGCCAAGGAAGTGTCTGCTAGGTCATTCAAACCGAGTCTCAGGTAAGACTCCACCATAATCGCCACACCGTCGGCTACCGCTGGTGTGCCCTGAAAGTTCTCCACCACATATTGACCGCGACGAAGGGCGGCGATATAGGCTCGGCGATCCAGGTAATAGTTGGCGACGTGAATCTCATAGGCAGCCAAGTTGTTGCGCAGGTAAACCATGCGGGCTCTAGCGTCAGCCGCATAGGCGCTGTCGGGGTATAGGGCTAATAGTTGTGAAAAGTCGGTAAAGGATTCCTGTGCCAGGCCAGGATCTCGTTTGGTGTAGTCCACGGGAACGATGCGGCTTAAGAAGCCTGTTCGGTCATTAAAGGACGCCAATCCCTTCATGTAATAGGCGTAGTCAACGTTTTCATTCTCGGGATGCAGTCTGATGAAGCGATCGGCAGCGGCCCGGGCGGCTTCTTCGTCTCCATTACTATATAAAGCATATACGATCTCAATCTGGGCCTGGGCAGCGAATCGACCGAAAGGGAAGCGAGATTCCAGCGCCTGGTAAGTAGATATAGCACCGGCGTAATTGCGACTCTCCAGCTGCTCCAGCGCGCGCCGGTAGAACTGCTCTTCAGTGGTTAGGCCGGCAAACTCATCGGTGTCATCGCCATCGAAAAGGCCGCAGCTCGCCAGCATCAGCACGATAAGCCCTAGGTTCAGGAGTTTGGTGAATGTCTTGCCAACCTTCATTGAATAGATTGCCTCAAGCTGTTTTCGCTTGCCATAAAAAACGCGTATTTAACCATACTGCCAGCGCTAAACCCATAGGCCAGAAGCGGCGACCTGTCCAGCGCTCACACTTGTGAATGATGCCGAGAATGCCTGCGCAGGCCCCAGGGAATCAAGTATCATGGGAAGATGAGTAAAGCAGAACCACAATTAATTTCGCTCAGCGCCGAAGTGCCCCATTCTCTGGCCGGCAACAGATTGGATCAGATTGCGGCCCAATTGTTTACTGAATATTCGAGAGCGCGTCTGCAGGAATGGATCAAACAGGGAAAACTGACCCTTGATGGCCAGCACTGCCGCCCAAGGGACACCGCGGAAGCAGGCGCCGTGCTGCTGTTGGAAGTGGAGCCAGAGCCGGTTGAGAACTGGACAGCCCAGGAGATGCCCTTGCAAGTCGTTTACGAGGATGCTGATCTACTGGTGATAAACAAGCCCGCCGACCTGGTTGTGCATCCGGCTGCTGGACATCGCCAGGGCACCCTAGTTAATGGCTTGTTGCACTACTGCCCAACGCTGGAGTCAGTGCCGCGGGCGGGAATAGTGCACCGGCTGGACAAGGACACCACGGGGCTGCTGGTGGTGGCAAAAAACCTGAGAAGCCACAACGGACTGGTCCAACAACTGCAGGCCCGAACCATTTCTCGACAGTATCAGGCCGTGGTTCAGGGGGTAATGACTGCGGGGGGCACGGTGTCGGAGCCCCTGGGTCGTCACCCCGTGAATCGCATCAAGCGGGCAGTGGTCAGGAATGGGCAAGAGGCGGTAACCAACTATCGGGTGCTCAAACGTTTTAGGGCCCATACTCATATCCAGGTAAACCTTGAGACCGGTCGCACTCACCAGATAAGGGTCCATATGGCACATTTAAAGTACCCTATCGTAGGAGATCCGCTATACAACAGTCGTTTGCAGGTGCCCTCTGCAAGTTCGGAGTTGCTAAAACAGGTGTTGCTTGATTTTCGCCGCCAGGCGTTGCATGCATGGAAGCTGTCCTTGATGCATCCGCTGTCCGGGAAAGAATGTAATTGGGAATCAACTCTACCGAGTGATTTTGAGACACTATTGAAATCACTTCGCGATGATCGGCAGGTAATTGAGTCATGAGCGAGATCGAAATTATCAGGCCGTCATGGCCCATCCCTGAATTCGTGCAGGCGATCTCCACTACCCGAACAGGCGGATTCAGCTCTGCACCCTTTGATAGCCTGAACCTGGCAGACCATGTAGGTGATGTCACCAGTGCGGTTAAGCTTAATCGAGAGTTGCTCGTGGACCAGTTTGCGGAGGGGAGCAAAGGCCAATGGCTACAACAAATACACAGTAATCGCGTGGTGAGAGTGGAGTCGATTGCCGAAACGCTGGAAGCAGATGCGCTTGTCACTTCCAATAAAGGTATTGTNCTTAACATACTCACCGCAGATTGCCTGCCGCTGCTATTGTGCGCAAAAGATGGGAGCGAAATCGCGGCCGTTCATTGCGGCTGGCGCGGTTTGGCTTCAGACATGGTGGCCAGCACACTGGCCACCATGGTTTGTGCCCCCGATCAATTGCTGGCNTGGACGGGGCCAGCTATTGGTAGCTGCCATTTTGAAGTAGGCGCGGAAGTGCGCGAAGCCTTCGTCGGGGCTCTGTCGCCTGAGTCAATCGAGCAGTGCTTTCGACCTCTTGCTGGCTATAAGTTTATGGCAAATTTAGCAGGAATCACTAAGGCCCAGTTGCGTGAACTCGGTGTTCGCCATGTGAGCGGCGACGACTCTTGTACCTTCTGCGATGCTGATCGTTTCTATTCCTACCGTCGTGATGGGCAATGTGGCCGGATGGTAACGTCGATCTGCATCACATAGATTCATTTAGAGTTACCAGCAAGCGCTAAGTTGACCAGACCCAACATTTCACCGACCTGCATTGAAATCCTGACCGGTCATCCCAATTTACTTAATTAGAATGATTAGTATCGGTGTAGTCCAAACACCGGATTTTGTGAATTTAATCAGGTATTTTGACCATGAGACTGGACAAACTCACGAGTAAACTGCAGTCGGCGCTTGCTGATGCGCAATCGCTTGCCCTGGGCAAGGACCATAATCAAATTAAACCCGTACACTTGATGCTGGCCTTGCTGGATCAGAGAGGTGGATCGGTGCGCCCCCTGTTAAGCCAGACTGGCTTTAGCATTAATGACTTGAGGTCTAAGCTTCAAAAAGCCGCAGGTGATCTTCCGCAGGTGCCCAATCACGATGGCGAAATTACGGGTTCGCCGGAATTAGGTAAGCTGCTCAACCAGGCAGAAAAGCTCGCGCAGCAAAAAGGCGATTCCTTTATCTCTAGCGAGACCGTATTGCTGGTTGCCATGCAGGACAAGGGTTCTGTGGGTAAGATTCTAGGGGGTTTTGGTGTCTCTGTGCAGGCGCTGGAAAATGCGATATCCAATCTTCGTGGTGGAGAAAATGTCGATAGCCCTGAAGCGGAGGATGCCTGGCAGGCTCTGAGTAAGTACTGCGTTGATCTCACAGAGCGAGCAGAGAACAGCGAGCTTGATCCGGTCATTGGGCGAGATTCAGAGATTCGTCGCACCATACAAGTATTGCAACGCCGCACCAAGAATAATCCCGTTCTGATTGGGGAGCCGGGAGTGGGTAAAACGGCAATTGTTGAAGGACTGGCACAACGAATCGTGAATGGCGAAGTTCCCGAGGGTCTGCGGGACAAAAAGATACTCGCGCTTGATATGGGGGCCCTGATTGCAGGAGCAAAGTTTCGGGGTGAATTTGAAGAACGCCTGAAGTCCGTGCTTAACGAACTCTACAAGCAGGAAGGGTCTATCATCCTGTTTGTCGATGAGTTGCACACTATGGTGGGTGCGGGCAAGGCGGAAGGCGCCATGGACGCTGGTAATATGTTGAAGCCGGCGCTCGCTCGCGGTGAACTGCACTGTGTTGGCGCAACTACTCTGGATGAATATCGACAGTATATTGAGAAGGATGCAGCTTTAGAACGACGATACCAGAAAGTGATGGTAGAGGAGCCATCTGAAGAAGATACCGTTGCTATTCTGCGCGGTCTGAAAGAGCGCTATGAGGTGCATCATGGTGTCGATATTTCGGACGCTGCAATCATCGCCTCGGTAAGCTTGTCTCAACGCTATATCACAGATCGACAGTTGCCTGACAAAGCAATTGACCTGGTGGATGAGGCGGGGAGCTTGATTCGTATGGAAATCGATTCTAAGCCGGAGGAAATGGATAAGCTTGAGCGGCGACTCATACAGCTCAAGATCGAGCGCGAGGCCTTAAAGAAAGATGAAGACCCTGCGTCGATCAAGCGTAAGGAAAAGCTGGAAAAGGATATTACTGAGCTTGAGAAGGAGTATGCCGATCTGGAAGAAGTCTGGAAGGCAGAAAAAGCTTCATTACAAGGCACGGCCACCATAAGAGGTAGCCTCGAACAGGCGCGTAACGACATGGAGACGGCTCGACGCGCGGGTGACCTGGCACGTATGTCTGAGATTCAGTATGGCGTTGTTCCAGGTCTCGAACAGAAGCTTGAGATAGCGGCTGAGGCTGAGGCCGCCGAGAAGAAACTACTGCGCAACCGCGTTACAGAGGAGGAGATTGCTGATGTGGTCGCGCGCTCTACTGGCATACCGATAAGCAAAATGCTGCAAGGTGATAAGCAGCGTCTGCTTGAAATGGAAGCAGCCCTGCATCAGCGTGTCATCGGCCAAAATGAAGCTGTTTCTGCCGTGTCCAATGCCGTGCGACGCTCTCGTTCAGGCCTGTCGGATCCTAAGCGGCCTAATGGCTCTTTTTTGTTTCTTGGGCCGACGGGTGTAGGTAAGACTGAGCTTTGCAAGGCGCTGGCTGAGTTTCTGTTTGATACAGAAGAGTCGATGGTGCGCATCGATATGTCCGAATTCATGGAGCAGCACTCAGTCGCGCGCTTGATTGGTGCACCGCCTGGTTATGTGGGCTATGAAGAGGGTGGTTATCTCACCGAGGTGGTGAGACGCCGTCCCTAT
>NYWC01000106.1 GCA_002684935.1 Gammaproteobacteria bacterium | reverse complement strand
GTGCTGCTCAAATCTGAGCCCGCAATGCCCTCATAATCCTGCACTTTGTTGTCCGCATTGGCAGCTGCCATGGGATAGTTAGCGGTTTTTTCGCGAGTGATAGTAGCGACTTGCCGTTGGTCGCCATCAAGCGCCTGCATCAGGGCAAGGCCAAGATCCTGCTCTGGTTGCATAATGGCATTACCGGCGTATTTCCCCGCCTGAGCCACCACCGGCTCGCCTCCCCAGAAAGCAGGCGTCATAACAATCTGATCTCCCAGCACGAAGAAATTAATCACGAGATGGTGACCATCCAATTGCCAGCCCCAGGGACCGTCAGCAGTGGGTGTCCCCATCATGGTTATGTAATACTTTTCTTCGCCGTATCGGATCGGCTCACCATTGAGTTCAAGCAACGTCTGCTCGGTACGCATGATGGCGCGGGTCTGCTCCAGCCCCTTGCTGCTCAGAGACACTTCCAGCAGCTGCCACGCCGCAGCTTTCTGCTCGTTGTCCATTTCTTCCAGACTCAAACCCCGGCGTGGGAAAATGCCTACATCCACATTGGACCAATCACGCCATTCCGGATCATCCACCGCAAAGTGGGTGCGGCTGAGTTCGATGTTGTCCAGGGTTGCAAGAAACGCGTCGGCGGCAACACGGATTGGGTCGGTACTAACGCCGGTGCTGCGAATGGGATAGAGGCCTTCGATTTTTCCAGCAGAGGTCCTGACACCCTGAAAGGGTTCACCCATGGCGGTCGCAGCGCCGCGGGAAAAATTTCCTTTCATGTTCAGGATGTTCGATGGATAGAGGGACTGGGCAAGGCTGATCCCGGCAAACAACAGGATTCCCGAGACGGAGAACAGGCTGATGATTCGCAAAAGGGTTTTGTTCATAGCGCACTCTCTTGGTGGAGTATTCTTAACAGGACCTGAGAGGCTAACTGCTAATCCGGGTAGCTGCAAGTCGCGCTAGAGCGCGCAAAATAATGGGCCTCGCGGGACTACTCAACCATGACCCTTTCAAGCACTTTTTCATCGCGCCAGCGGTCACCGCGCAGCCGCATCACGAATACCACCGCAATGGCAAAAATCAGGGCTACGAACGCCAGCCAGGCTACCCTTGGCCCCAATTCAAACACCCGAATAATGAAATACTGCGCCACCAGCATGGCCCAGTGTAGGGTCACAGAGGCATTCATTAACCAGCGGGTATCGCCAGCACCCCGCAGCACGCCGCCGGTCACCTGGATAATGGCATCTGCCATGGCGTAGCTAGATAAACCAACCATCATAAAGGCAGCCAGCTCGCGAATCTCGCTAAAGTCACCTTGCGGTGGCGCGAACATCTCCACCAGGGAAAACCTGAAGGTGATGTAGATGAACGCCAGTACCGCCGAATAGCTCAAACCAATAACAAATCCAGCCGTGACTACTTCATCGGTCCGCCGCATATCGCGAGAACCCACAAAGCGCCCTATCAGGCTGATCATGCCGATGTTCAAGCCGATCATGGGCACGAAAGACAGCATATCCCAGTTGAATACGATTGCCGCGGACGCGCCCTGCGCCACGCCGTAGGACTGAAACATTAGTAGAAACAGATTGAACGCAGCCACATTAAGAAAAAGCTCGACACCGGAAGGGAAGCCAAGGCGAAAGAAGCGGCGAAAAATTCCCCAGTCTGCGCCAAAGGCCTTGGCAACCGAAAACTCCTCGCGATGGGCCTTGCGGTAAAAGAAGAATACAAACAAAAGAAAAGCAAAGCCGGTTGCGATGAGGGTGCTGATCCCCGCGCCGACAATGCCCAGAGCGGGAAACCCAAAATGCCCAAACACCATGGCATAGGCCAGGGGCACATTCAGAATCAAGCCACACACGTCACAGACCATCACTACCCGCGAGCGTCCGATGCCGGCAAAGTAGGAAGATACACAAATTTTGGCCAGGGTCACTACAATCCCAAGCATCAAAATCTGATAATAGATGCGCTCAAGTTCCACCTGGACCGGATCATGATCCATGACAGAGAAAATATCGGAAACGAAATAGGTAATGAGCGCCAATACCGGCACACAACAGACAGTCATGATCCAGCCCTGAACTACCACCTTGGGACACTTGTGTTTCTCTCCCGCACCAAGATACTGAGCGGCCAGTGCATTGGCGTAGGAAAACAAGCCGGAGAAGAAACAGAAAGAAAAGAAGCAGGCCACACCACCCCCTAGCGCGGCCGCCATATGGGTCGGATCAATTTGAGACATAAAATAGCGGTCAGTAAAAATCATGACCGCAAAGGTCCCTTGGGAAACCACCATGGGCAGCGCGATTGTGAGCAATTCGCGCAGCGTCTCTTTGTTGAAATTCAGGCGTTCAAGCATGGGTCGAAAACCAGTTACCAGCCGCAGAGTAACGAGAACATTTGATTAAGGATGCGTCTTTTGGATCATCCATAGCTGTAGCACCTATGGATAAACGAAGAATCAAACAAACCGGACCAATAGCCGCGAACCAGCGAGGAAGGATGCTAGTTTACTAGAACAACGTTGCTGCTGGCGTGGCTCTCCGTAGGGAGCAGGGTTGGATTGTCTCGGACGGGATGCATGCTACGTCAATCATGGATTGATGACAATTACTAGAATCTGCCACGAAGAGGATCTAGCCTCATCATTANATTAATANAAANAAACGGCATACATTCGACATTATATNGGGGCCCGCTCTCAGTATTGGGTTTTGNCGGCTCGCTTCCCAGCTTNAATGGCGTCAGGTGCGCCGACCAGCCCGGCTACTGGATTAAATCTTATGAAGCGGCTGCCGCTGTCCGTAGGTGAGNCTGCGCCACAACCATTCGGCGGGACCAAACCGGAAATAGCGGAGCCATAGCGAACTAAAGATNAATTGAAATGCCCAGATGCCAAATACCACATAATAGATTTCAACTCGCTGCAGCTCTCCTGCCATGCCCAGTCCCCACCCCATGAAGATAAAGTTACAGATCAGCGAGTGAGACAAGTAGTTAGTAAGTGCCATTTGACCCACTTTAGCGAGCATATTTTGCAGAAAATTCAACAGACCCAGTTTGCAGGCTAGCATGACCAAACCAATGTAACCCAGCGCCAGGGATAAACGGCCAAGATCGTAAGTGGGTCGATTGAATGCTGACCACTGCAGCTCAAAGCCAGAGTTGACAAAAGTAAGGGTTTCCCAGGTATTAAGAGGCAGCCCAATACCAAGCCCTAGCAAAGCCATGACACCGTAAGAGTTGACACTGCGCGAGCCATCTAGCAATCCCCATTTAAACAAGGCCATGCCCAACAGCATCATAGAGAGCGCATCCCAGAAACCGTTGCCAATGAAGCCGATGGTTTGCAGGATAAGATTAACTGGCGCCAGTGCGATAAAGTTACTCAAATACCCAAAACGCAGCTGCTCCCGCTGTTGCTCAACTAGTTCAGGAGAAATAAATTGCTGTTCAATAAAGTCATCCCACTCCTTTAGCACGTTTTGCTGCTCCGCACTCAACTTGGTCCCCGCTGGCAAGACATTGATCTCATCAACCGCCGCACCCAGACTACTGGCACCGTAGTAGCCACTGGTATGCACAATTGCAAGCAGCAACAAAATAGCACCGCTGCAATGTGTCAGGCGTTTCGCGGGTAGATCGCGGAATAGATAGAGTACCAGACCTGTCATGCCGTAGGCGTAAAGAATGTCTCCCACCCACAGCAACACATAGGCATTTAACAAACCGAATGCCACTAACAATAAAGTGCGCCGGTAGAAAAGATTCCTTACAATCCCCTCGTCGGCCTCAGGTTTATTCAAGAAGATAAGCATCCCTACCCCAAATAGCATGGAAAAAATCGCCCGCATGCTCCCTTCCACGAAAATATCCATAGTCATGAAAGCCGCAAGGTTGAGACCTGTATCCGCATTGTCAGTGGTGGGAATGAGATAGGCCGCGAACGGATTGGCGAAGGCGATAATGTTCATCAACAGAATACCCAGCAGAGCCACCCCGCGCAGGGTATCGATACACTGGATGCGTGACTTGCTAGAAACTGGGGCGGACAGAGCCGTCATTTCCTTCTCCTTGGATTATCTGAAGTTTTTATACAGGCTAATCAGGAACAATTCTTGGGCAATGACTTAAGATGGGCGTCCTCCGGGCCCGNCGATTGTATGGCGGGGGTTATTCCATTTACAGANGAAAAGGCTCTGCGCCTTTTGAAGGCTTGATCAAACAGTACTTTNAGACCACACGCCACNTATGCAATCTCAATTCAGAAGGAAGTAATGCTTATTGAGCCTGATCAAAGAGCACTGTGAACGAGATCGGCACAGCGCGGCTGATACTTGGCAGACCAGCTACCTCACGCAAAGCTTCAANACCAGCCTGTAATCCAAACTCATCTGCTGTCACAACTATTGGCTTCAAGGTCGCGGCCACGAGTGCGCCCTCAAGCCTCGTTACCATGACGTCGGCAGTATAAGAGCGGGAAGTGTCACGCATGCTCAGGCTGAAGTTGAGCTGCATAGTCTCGGAGCCTCCAGAGGGCATTGCCGCCAGAGAATCCAGATCGATATTCGCCTCTATAGTCGCTCGCGGAAATAAACTAGTTTCAAACAGCATCGCCTGCATACGCTCATTACGAATTGGGATCAATGTATTCACGCTAGCGAGTTCGACTGTCACAGACACCGCGCCATTGTCTGCGATTTCACCTGATAGCACATCAAAGGTATGCACTTCTGCAACGTGCTCGGCTTTGGTAGAGACAAAGCTCAATGTGGAAGCATCATTATTCAGTGACCAGTCGGCCATGGCAAGGTTGGGCAGAAGGCCGGCTACAAGCAGCGATCCGGCACAAAAAGAAGTTTTGAGTGTGTTCATGAGGTTCTCCTAATCAAGAGGGATTAGTATAAGCGGCAATGATAAAGAAGGGAAAGCTTGCCTTTCGGAGTAGCGATAAAGGCTTAGGAAATCTTTCGGGCAATCCCTCTACCTAAAATTGTGCATCGATACAAAATCCACTGATTCCAGTTTTGCAGATGTTTGCGGAAACTAAGCGAATAAGAACCAGCACTGTCACTACTCCTGCAAACAGCTAATCCCGGCGAAGTTTGACTGCGTCCTTATAACTGATTAGAGTGGCGGCCCTGTCCTAGGTGCTGGTTGGGGCGCAGATTCTGTCTACTTGGCTAGACTCGCATGAACCAATCAGCTTAAACGGGAAGTCCGGTGGATCAACCAGAGTCAGATCTTGGCTCTTTAGATGAATCCGGCGCTGCCCCCGCAACGGTAAGCAAGTCGAGTCTTTTTGAGACCAGCTCGCAAGCCCGATACCGGCCTGTGTCAGAGCAACTCGAACTACAGTACTTAACCTGAAGTTCGGCAACGATGCAGCGGAGGGCTCATCGGTAGTTGGATTTCCTGCCTCACGCATGTTTTCACTACTTCATATCTCTCCCTCATTGAAACTTTGATTCATTGAGGAACACAGTCATGTTATTTAGCTTTAAGCGAACCGCGCTCGCCACCACGATTGTCGTGGCGGCAATTCACTCGCCTCTACCCCTGGCTCAGCACTCAGGCAATATTGAAGAAATCGTTATAACCTCCAGCCGTGTGGCGATTCCCCTGCGCCAACTAGGCACGTCAGTCTCGGTCATGGACGAATTTGAGATTGAATCTCGCGGCGTTCTCAATTTAACCGACCTGCTCAGGCAGATGCCTGCCACGGGAGCCAGCAGCAATGGCGGTGCGGGTAAGCCCACGACAGTTAGAATACGCGGCGAGGAAGGCTTTCGCACCCTGACAATTCTCGACGGCATGCGCATTCAGGACCCTAGCGGACCGCAAATCGCAACATCGTTTGAACACCTGTTAAGCGACGGTATCGGTCGTATTGAAGTACTGCGCGGGCCCCAGGGCCTCGCCTATGGTGCTGATGCTGGCGGCGTCNTCAATATGAGCTCCCGCTCTACCGCCGAAGGTTTCAGCGCCANCGCAGACGCTCAAACNGGGCGCTATGGTACCAATCANTTGGCAGCAAACATCGCGGGTCGAAGCGGCACAGTNGATTATTTCCTCGCCGTCACTGACTTCGAAACTAATGGCTTCAATTCTCGCGACTCAGATAGCATNCTAATGGATGCAGATGGATACGAGAATACAACACTGCACGCTAGACTTGGCTTCGATATCACCGAGGAATTTCGTGTACAGCTGGTACATCGCAATGTAGACAGCCGCAATGAATTCGATGGCTGCTTCACTGCCACGCGGGTGGAAGACTGCAGCGACAGCAACGATCTCAGCGCCACGCGTCTGGAGGCCGAATATAAGGGCACTGGCTTTTCACATTCCATTTCCTATAACAGCACAGACAGTGATCGGGAGAGCTTCGCAGGAGGTGCATCCAGTTTTACCGCGGCGGGCGAATTGGAACGCTCGGAATACATAGGATCAGCCACCGATCTCCCAGGCTTTGACCTAGTATTTGGCGGAGATCAGGAAAAAGCTTCGAATAACGGCATGGGCCGGGACAATACAGGCATGTTCCTCGAATACCTNAGCGACTTCTCTGACGCCATTTTCCTNACCGCCGGCGTGCGCCATGATGACAANGAAGATTTCGGCNCCAACACCAATTANCGGGTCAGCGCCGCATATCTTGTNGACCTNGAGGAAGGTACGCTGAAATTCAAATCGGCACTAGGCACAGGATTTCGCGCACCCAGCCCCTTCGAGATCGCTTATAACGCTGGTCCCTTCGCATCCTCCCCGGCCGCCGACATAGCCTTGCAGCAGGAAGAAAGCGAGGGCTGGGAAATAGGTGTNGANTACTTCACTAGCACTATGCGACTGGAGGCNGTCTATTTCGATCAGGATNTCGAGAATGCNATCTTTTTTGACCTCGCNGCCTTCAGTGGCTACCTGCAGGATNTAGGACNGAGTAATTCAAAGGGCATCGAGTTAAGTGCCGAGGTTCCAATTACCGACTCGCTGAGAGTCACCGGCAACTACACCCACAACGAGACTGAACGGCCTGACGGCACCCAGCGTCTGCGCCGACCAGAAAATCTTTTCAATCTTGGCTTTCTCTATACAGGCCTAGACGGAAAGCTGAACCTGAATGGCTTCTATCGCTCACAGGCTGACGCCATTGACAGCGGCAATATCGCTATTGACGATTTCGGTGTTTTCGACCTGACTGCGTCTTATCAACTCACTGAGAGCTTTCAAGTCTATGGTCGGCTAGAAAATTCCTTTGACGAGGACTATCAGGAGATAATCGATTACAACGCGGCTGGTGCTGCTGCCTATATCGGCGTTAGCTTCAATCTAACGCGGTAGGAATTGGCAAGGAATAAAGCGGCAGGATAGTGTTCTGCCGCTTCCATTTGCCTGCCTTAAACAGCGGCTCGCAGAGCACTAAGAATGGCTTAGACACTTTCTCAAATCCCCACTTTAAATGACTTTTTGAGAATATGGTCTCCCACTATTTATGGCCTACTTCCTTCCCTGTTTTCTCATAGCCAACTGACCCAAACCACTGAATATTTACTAAGCCTCCTATCTACTACTGCATTTTTACTCCGCCCCCTGTTTCACCGCCAGCTTCCTCTGGTTGACAATCTCTCCACTAGCAATCCTCTCCTGATAACTCTTAAGCTCCCGCTTGATAATCGGCGCCAAAATATAAAGCCCCAGGATATTCGGCAAGGCAATCACAAACACCAGCGCATCAGAAAAATCCAGCACAGCATCCAGCTGAATCATGCAGCCAAGTGCCGCGAATAAACAGAATATGGTCTTAAACACGAGCTCAGCTTTTTGCGATTCGCCAAGAATATAGGTCCAACCTTTAAGCCCGTAGTAAGACCAGGAAAGCAGGGTAGAAAAGGCAAACATGATCGCAATGATGGAAAGGGGAATCGTAGACCAGCTCAAGGTACTACCAAAGGCGCGCGAGGTGAGTTCGATACCCTGCATGCCCGCACCGGCTAATTCAGGCTCATAGACCGTGGTAAGAATAACCAATGCAGTCAGTGTACATATCACCACCGTATCGATAAAGGGCTCCATCAAAGCGACAAAACCTTCGGTGACGGGTTCGGGGGTCTTCACGGCTGAATGCGCGATCGCTGCCGAACCGATACCCGCCTCATTGGAGAACACGGCGCGCTGAAAGCCCATGATCATCACACCAAGAAAGCCACCACTCATCGCAGTCGGATTGAAGGCTTCTGAGGCAATTGCCGATACNGCCCAGGGAATTCTATCCGCATTGAGAAATATGACGGTGAGCGAACCCAACACATAGGTNAANGCCATGAATGGCACAAGCTTCCCCGTGACGCGAGCGATGCTCCTGATCCCACCGATGATCACAGTGCCGACCAGCAGCGCCAGTAATGCACCAAACAGCCAACCCTTGTTAGCAAAAAAGCCATCATCACCGCCGGTGACAACCACAAATTGCTCGAAGGCCTGATTCGACTGGAACATATTGCCGATGCCCATGCAGCCCATGACGATCGCAAGCGCGTAAAAATAACCGATGGGTTTACCCAACCAGGNCAGGTTTCTTTCCTTCAGCCCCTCNTCNAGGTAATACATGGGACCACCGGAAATGCTGCCATCAGGATTTATCTTGCGATACTTGACCCCAAGTACACACTCCGCAAACTTCGTCGACATGCCGAGAAATCCGGCAAGCATCAGCCAGAAGGTTGCCCCGGGCCCAGCAATGGAAATGATGATGGCCACGCTGCTGATGTTACCGATTCCCACTGTGCCTGCCACCGCGGTGGCCAACGCCTGGAAGTGGCTTAACTCGCCGCTGTGATCGANTTTGCTGAAGTCACCGCGCAGAAGTTCGAAGGCGTGTTTGAATCCACGCAGGTTTAGAAATTTGAAATAGAAAGTGAAGAATGTGGAAGCGCCGACTAACCAGAGTACGATCAATGGCAGTTGATTACCAAAGACACTGACCTCAAAAAATATAAATCCGGAGACCGCGTCCGTAATGGGTTGCATTGCATTGTTGATGGAGTCATCGATCCCCGCTGCCGAGGCGGGAGCGCTCAGCAACGTCAGGAGCGCAGCCTTAAATGCTAGCCAAAATCTAGGCTGAACNGATCGTATTGACGGCAATGACTTCTGGCTGCAATAGCCTGTGGCTTGTCTGTATAATGCTTNTNGTTTAATTNTCTTATCNCCCCGAGCAGGTTGCCTTGGAACANCAAAATAACAGAAGCCGGATATGAGCCAGGATCANAATCACAGCTACCTACAATGCATTTCACCCGTAGATGGTTCTATCTACGCCGAGCGCGAACTGGCAAATACTAAAGCGATAGGACAGTCTATTGAGTTATCTCACTCAGCGCAAAAACAGTGGCAGCAGGCCAGCCTGTCGGAGCGCAGCAGGGTCTGCGAGCAGGCCGTAAAGTACTTCGAATNGAAACAGGCGCAGATTGCAGAAGAAATTGCCTGGCAGATGGGGCGGCCCATTGCTTTCGCTGGTGGCGAAGTCGGCGGCTTGGCTGAACGCGCTCGTCATATGATCGCAATCGCCGAGCAATCTCTGGCGGATATCATTCCNGAGAAGAAAGTCGGTTTTAAGCGATTCATCCGCAGGGCGCCCGTTGGCACAGTGTTAACTGTCGCACCTTGGAACTATCCGTTGCTAACAGCGGTTAACTCAATTGTGCCAGCTCTGATGGCTGGCAATAGCGTCATCCTGAAGCCCTCAGCACAAGTGCCCCTGTGCGGCGAACACTTTGTAAAGGCGTTTCAGGAGGCGGGGTTACCTGAGGGTCTGCTGCAATGCCCTTTCCTCAGTCACGACAGTACTAATGCGCTAATCAAATCCGGACAAGTAGATTCAGTTTGCTTCACCGGTTCAGTTACAGCGGGTCGGACCGTTGAAGAGGCGGCGGCCGGTACCTTTGCCGCTGTTAATCTCGAACTCGGCGGCAAAGACCCTGCCTACGTGATGGCGGATGCAGATATCAATGTTAGTGTTGAGAACCTCGTAGATGGTGCTTTCTTTAATTCCGGTCAGTCATGCTGTGGCATAGAGAGGATTTATGTTCATGAGAGTCGGTTCGAGCGATTTGTTGAAGCTTACGTAGAGCAGGTCAAGCAATACCAGCTTGCCAGCCCGCTGGAGCCAACAACCACGCTAGGACCTGTGGTGAGAAAAAGTGCTGCCGATTGGGTTCGCAATCAAGTTAGCGAGGCAATCACACGAGGGGCAACGGCCTGTGTAGATCCCGCCCTTTTCCCGAATGCAGCCGATGACACTCCTTATCTGGCCCCACAGGTGTTGATCGATGTCAGTCATAAGATGTCAGTCATGCGCGAAGAAAGCTTCGGCCCCGTGGTTGGCATTATGCCCGTGAGCGACGATGAAGCAGCAATCAAGCTGATGAACGACTCTGATCTCGGCTTAACTGCTTCACTGTGGACGCAGGATGTAATTAGGGCCGAGGAGTTGGGAGACCAATTGCAGTTCGGCACCGTATTCATGAACCGCTGCGACTATCTGGATCCCGCCCTGGCCTGGACCGGGGTCAAGAACACCGGCCGTGGTGCTGCACTCTCGGAATTGGGCTACCATCATCTCACTCGACCTAAATCGTTTCATTTGANNAATTAATCTCTNGAGGCGNNCGCATACAAANCCATAAACATGCCATGAAGATTGGAATACTGAATGCCGATGCCGTGAGACCAGAGTTCGCCGCTGAGCACGGCGAATATCCGGACATGTTTGCCGAGATTCTGCTCGCGGTGGAGCCAGGTTTGAGCCTGTTGACTTATGAGGTTATGCGCGGCGAATATCCCGCTGACCTCGATGAGGTAGACGCCTATATCATTACGGGCAGCAAACTCAGCGTCTATGACGATGTTCCGTGGGTCAATGAATTGAAAGCCTTCATCGCCAATATCCATGAGGCCAGGAAAAAACTCATCGGTATTTGTTTCGGACACCAGATGGTTGCTGAGGCGCTGGGTGGCAAAACAACAGCAGCAAACAGGGGCTGGTGTGTAGGGGTCCATGGAATCAAACCCACTGCTGATGCGAGCAGCTATGGCTTGCCTAACATAGAAATACGATTGCGTGCTAACCACCAGGACCAGGTCACCGCACTACCCCCGGGCGGTAAAATCTTAGCAAGCACCGAGGCCTGCCCCATAGCCTCGATTGGTTTGGGTGATCACATCCTCACTTTTCAAGCACATCCAGAGTTCAGCGAGAGCTATGCAAGAGCGCTGCTGGATTTGCGCCGCGAAATATTTGGAGAAGAGATCTATCGCACCGCCATAGGCTCTCTGGGAACGAAAACAGACAATTTGAAAATTGCTCGGTGTATTGTTGATTTCGCTTTCGATCTTCACCGTTAATCCGTAGCTAGTATTAGCTGTATAGAAAACAGTTAACCGACTTACCATAAACCGCTGGCTGCGCACATGAGATAGCTTGTTAGTAGGGCTTGTCACCATCAATCACAACCCGATGCAACATTCGGTGTGCGGGAAAGTAGTCGTTGACAGGTTTGTGTTGTGTGCTTCTGTTGTCCCAGATCGCGATAGAGTTGGGTTTCCAGTTAAATCGGCAACTGAACTCCGGCGTGGTGATATGATCGTACAGGAAATTTAATACGGCCTGACTCTCTTCTCTACTCAGCTCCAGAATGCGCGTGGTGAATAGTGAGTTTACGAATATCACTTTCTTACCAGTCTCTGGATGGGTCCGGATAACCGGATGTATTACCGGCGGGTTATCAGCGACCGCCTGCGCCAGTCTTTCCCTGCCACCCGGCTCAGCCAAACTCTCTTTGAATCCGTAGCTGAAGTCATGTTCCGCGCTCAGTTCTGAAAGAAAATTTTGCATCCCAGGGGATAAAGCGTCGTAAGCAGCAGTCATGCTTGCCCACATGGTGTCCCCACCTTTGGAAGGAGTAATCTTGGCGCGCAGCACGCAGCCCAGCGGCGGATGCTGTCTGAAGGTCATATCAGTGTGCCAGGCCTCGATCTTGGTAGGATTCTCGGCAGTGCTCTCGAGAATTGTGATTTCCGGAATTCCGGCAACCGTGTCATAGGCGGGATGTGTTTGCAGAGGACCAAAAGATGCAGCTAACGCCCGATGTTGTTTCGGGCTGACATCCTGGTCTCGAAAAAAGATGACCTCATGCTCTAACAGCTGCTGCCTGATTTCCTGCAAGACTGCGAATGACATGTCAGTCGTCAGATCGACACCGAATAGCTCCGCACCAAGGGCGCTGGAAAGAGGACTGACTGAGAACATGTTCACTCCGTTGCCGTAAAAACCCTGAATGCATCAGATGACCAAGCCAAGAGGTGAGGCTTTGAGCTCAAGCGATAAGTTGAATCAAAACGATAGCTTCAGCGTCTTCGATTGTCCAGCCCTTGAGCCTTAGGAAAAGCCTCGGCAGCATACAGTTCTGCCGCCCTATCACCCTACCTTAGACAGCGGCACCCAGAGATCTATGATCGACTTGCTCACTTACTCAAACTTCAACCGTGACTGACTTGCTTGCGAGTCGTGTTCAAGCCTAACCCCTAGCCTGAATTTGAGATTTATAAAAAGCGCTTAACATTTAAAATAGCCCGTCAGCAACCTCCAACAGCCTGTTGCTGATTTCGGTCGGGGTGACCCCATTAGTGTTAGTAAACACAATCGCGGCGATGCCCTGTCGGGGCAAAATCCTGATATCCGTATTGGATCCGGGATCACTACCACCATGCCCCCACTGCGGTTCATTGTTTAATTCTCGATCCGAGGACCAGGTCAGTCCCTGTGTTCTGCTTCCGGCAGGGACACGCTGATCGGTCAGCATTTCATCCACAGTCCCTGGCTTGAGTATTTGCTTGCCACCGAACTCGCCACCATTCAGGTAAGCACGCGCATAGTTACTCAATTGCCTAACGCTGGTGCGCATAAACCCATCGGGGTAATTAGGATGGTTATAGACACAATTGACCTGATAACCATCGTTCAATCGCTGCTCAAGAGTAGGCCCGCCCTCTCGTATCACTCCCAATGGAATTCCACCCCACGTTGGACCACGCGCGGCGCTGTCTTCTACCCAAGTATAAGGAACAACGTGGCGTGAAAGGTCCGTATCCGCCAGCATCCAGGACGTGTCTGCCATGTCGAGTCTGCTGAAGATATTGCGCCGACAATATTCAGCAAAGGGGATGCCTGACTTCAGCTCAACAATATAGGCCAATATACCAAATGAAATATTGGTGTACTCGAAGCGAGATCCCGGCTCCCAGTCCTGAAAATTCTGCTCGGCATCGTAGAAAGCGCCACCGGGCGTAAGGTACTCCCGGAGCCACACTGAGAGCTCAAAACGCGGATCGCCGCAGAAATAGTGCTCTGCATAAAAGAGTCCATCGCGCAAAAACGAGGTGTGGGTTAGCAACTGGCGAACAGAAATGCCATCGGCGCTGCGTTTTGGGTTGGTCACCGCAAAAGGCAGGATCGAATTAAGGTCAGCATCCAAATCCAGCAGGCCAACTTCTTTTATTTGCATGATCGCCGTCGTGGTAAAGGTCTTAGAGATTGACGCGATGTTCTGCAGGCTATCAAGTGAATAGGGNATCCTGCGTTCAATATCGGCCCAGCCGTAGGCCTTGGACCAGACAATGTCATTGTTCTTGATAATGCAGGCCGCGACGCCGGGCATGTGATCCCGTGCCATTTTCGCTTCGATAAAATCATCGATATCACCGGGGCCTGCTCCAAACAGGGGNCTCGTGGTCAGGCNAGGTGCAGNCCCGAGCACTGCACCCTGCTTCAAAAATCTACGGCGGTTCATTTTATGCTTCCTGTTTTTTATTAGTTGCTTTATGGCAAGTGTACTTGTTTATCACAGAAAATGAATTTTTCAATATGGTGTGCCAGCCAGGGTAAAGTCGAGACAGACCACGGTGAAGCCACTGCCCTGATATGCTTTAATNTCGATCGGCCTTACTGCCAACCCCTATCGCCAAACGACTTGGAGNACCCAAGGTTATGAAACAAGTTTTAACTATCCTTTCTGTTCTTGTGGCCCTGCTGATAATGCACGTCACCAGCGCGCAAGATCAGGCGGTGCCTGTCCGCAACCAAGTGCCACGTCCTGACCAGCAGGAAGTCNTCATGATGCGCCATGCCTATCTTGATGAGGGCAGCTATGACTACTGGTATGAACAAAGTGCCACTGGGGTTTGGCCTTGGTTCGAACGCTTAGGTGCCCGGATTCTTGGCGACTTCGAGGTTATTTATCCACTGGGCGATGACGCTTCTCCGGGACAGGATGAGGCCCTGCGCTTTGCCCGCTACGCCAGTTATGAACATTGGCAGGCGACCCGTAGCAATGAGGCGGCTGGTGATACTGGCGGTTCGCTGCAGCTAGCGGGCAACGGCGGCTTGAGCGACGCCTCTACTGCGGGCCTAAGCAANCGTCGCCAGGTCTTACAGGGCTCCCGCGGCGGCTATTTCCTGCAGGGCTATATGGCAGAGACTCGCCCAATTTACATGCCGGGCAGCAGCGAGCAGTTCGAATCAATTGCCACCGCTGCCGCCGAGGCGCCTCGCCCCGTGCGACTGATGGCGGCGCGAGTAGGCGAACCAGTCCTTGGTCTGGAATATCGCCGCATAAGAAAAGGCAGTTTCGAAGACTTTCATATCATCACGNGGGACCGCGTATATCCTTACCAGGAAAAGATTGGGGCTCGCCCNGTTGGACAGTGGCGCGTACTGTACTTGCCAAACAGCTCAGCAGTCGAGAATCCTGAATATGACGAAATTTTCACCCTCACGCGCTATGCCAGTATTGAACACTACAATACNGTCTGGTCCGACGCCGCCGCTCTCGGTGGAGATGGGCCAGATTACCAGGCCATGCTAGCTGCATTTGGTCAGCTCAATGAGCTCAGCCTGGAGGCCAACACGGAGTTTCTGCGCGGCGCGCTCTACGGCAGCCCGCCAGTGCATGCCCCGGCAATGCCTGGCTCTTACAGGCTTTCCCAATAATTCAAATAGCGACAATTAAACTAATCATCCAAAAACAGAGAATCGTTATGCGTATGCCGCTCGTGAGCCTGCTGTTGTTGCTGATTTCCTCTGTGTGCACAGGCCAGACTCGCGGTCCGGAAAGCGGTTCACTTGTTATNGTGGGTGGCGGTATGCGCGACCTTANTATTCTGCGNGAATTTGCCGAACTCGCAGGTGGCAGCGATGCNCCTNTAGTGNTGATTCCNACAGNTGGCGGCTCGNAAGACTATGATGNATTCTNGCAGGGACTAAACCAATTCCGAGCTGCCGGTCTCACCANACTCAATNTCATTCATACCTATGAACGCGCCNAGGCNGATACAGCGGGNTTTGCCNAGGCAATTCGCGAAGCAAGAGGCGTTTGGTTTACTGGCGGCCGGCAATGGCGTCTGGCGGATTCATACCTGCACACGGAAGTCCATGATGCCCTGCAGGAACTGTTGGAGCGCGGCGGTGTTATAGGCGGCTCATCTGCCGGTGCCACAATTCTGGGTTCCTATCTCGCACGCGGCGATACCACCAGTAACACCGTCATGATGGGAGACCATGAGGAAGGTTTTGGCTTCATATCCAATATTGCTATCGATCAACATCTGCTAAGGCGCAACCGCCAGTTCGATCTGCTGGAAATCACAAGCGCAAAACCTGAGCTGCTGGGCATTGGATTGGATGAGGACACGGCTATCGTGGTTCGCAACAATCGCTTTGAGGTAGTCGGCAACAGCTACGTGGTGATTTACGACAACACCCGCCAGATTGACAGTGGCGGTCCCTTTTATTTTCTCGAACCGGGAGATTAATATGACCTCCTTGGGCGGCAGGCCTATCGCCCCAGCAGAACCCTCGAGCCACTCGAAAGAATTGTAGAGACTGGGCAATAACAGCGATCTAGCTAAAACCAGTAACTAAATACCGCGCCAAGTCTTGATATCCAGCAAACAATGACAATTTATTAATTAGCCAAAATATTTATAATGGAAGTTGATTAAGACCTCTACATACTAACCCCTGAGGGAAGGCAATAAGCAGCATGAAAACCAACATCTTCAGAGCACACAGTATCCTGCGCAAGCAGTTCCTCCATTGTTTACTTGCCCTGCTGGCATGGCTGATCATGCCAATGGCCGGGGCCCAATCAATCAACGATATCACCCTGAATGTCTACAAGGAGCTAACCTGTGGCTGCTGCGTGGGCTGGATCGAGCACATGGATGAGCGCGGCTATTCTTCAAATGTCCACCATCCTCGCGACATTGGCAAAGTAAAAGCGGAACTGGGCCTGAAGCCGGAATGGACATCCTGCCACACTGCAGTCACTCAGGAAGGTTTCATCTTCGAGGGCCATATTCCAGAGAAGTTTATCGCACAGTTTCTCGCTGCACCGCCAGATGGCGCCATGGGGCTGGCAGTGCCAGGCATGCCGATAGGTGGACCCGGCATGGAGATGGGTAATCGTTTTACGCCCTACGACATCCTGTTGATTAACAAGGACGGTAGCCACTCTGTCTTTGCCAGTATCAAATCTGCAGCAGAACAGCACTAGTTAATATTGCGTTTGGGCCACATTTAAAAAGCCCACAAAGAAAGCGCGTAAAAAAAGCACCGCCTGCAAGCGCAGCGGTGCTTTTTCATTTTAAGCCAAGCTAAACATTGAGCGGCTCTAGCAAGCTGGCAGAATCTAGATCTCGTTACGTTGCGCCGCCTCGTTAATCAGGTCTGCCGCCCGGAACGCCATCGCCATGATAGTCATAGTAGGCTGGCCCCGACCCGAGGTGACCATAGAGCTGCCGTCACACATAAACAGGTTGGGCACATCGTGGGCGCGGTGACTGGCATCGACCACGGAAGAGTCCGAATCATTGCCCATGCGACAGGTGCCAAGCAGGTGTACGTTGCTTTCCTGTCCGTTCTCCGGGTAGTCGCCAACTATGTTGCTAGCACCCGCGGTTTCCATGAGTTCAGTCGTCTTGTCCATGAACCAGCGCATGGTTGCCAGATCGTCGGGGTGATCCATGTAGGTAGTGCGTATAGCAGGTCGCCCAAACTTGTCCTGCACTTCAGGATCCAGGCTGATGTTATTGCTGCTGACTGGTAGGGATGTGGTATGACCGTCAAATGCAGCAACATGGGCAAAATCATGGGCCAGCTTGTCCTTATATTCCTTACCCCAGCTGGCGCCGCCAAACAGGGAACCGCTCATCAGCGCATAGCCAAGCGGCGTGCCGCGTGAGGGATGACGACCGTCGATGCCACCACCGCCATAGAAACCTAATGCTGGATCCAGCTCATAAAAATCATGGACTACCCGTGTAGCTGGGACGCTCTTATGTGCATTGACGGGTTCATCGAATAAACCAGCAACTGAGGTGTANCCATTAAACATCAGNTTTTTACCTACCATGCCAGANGAATTGGCCAAGCCATCGGCAAANCGGCTAGTTTCAGACATTAACAGCAGTCGCGGCGTCTCAGACCCGTTNGCGCATAAGACAACGNCCTTGNCTCGCTGCGCCTNTTCATTGCCNTCGCCATCCCAGTAAACCACTTCGGTCACCCTGCCCTNATCATTGGTATTGANNCGATGNACAGTACAGCCGGTCCGTAATTCACAATTACCCGAGGCCAGAGCCAAGGGAATCATCGTCACNAGGGATGACGACTTTGCATTCACCTCGCAGCCAAAACCATTACAAAAACCACAATGGATACANCCCGGGCGNCCGTTATGGGGCTGAGAAAGAATGGCAACTGGCGCTGGNTAAGGATTGAGACCCAGGGATTTCGCCGCGCGCTCCAGCAGCACATCGGAACCCTTAATTGGCATGGGNGGGCAGGGATANTCGCGCGTGCGCGGCGGGTCCCATGGCCCCTGCAGGCCAGAGACGCCAATTTCCCAGTCAACNTTGGTGTAGTAAGGTTCCAGATCATTGTAGCTAATGGGCCAGTCGGCAAAATTCGTNCCGGCAATCGTGCCACGCACACTGGCTTCCCTAAAATCGATTGGCCGCAAGCGCCAGAAGTTACCTGAGTAGTGCATACTGCTCCCACCCACGTTATGGGCATAGCCACACACCGTTTCCCGCTCTTCAGCGACATCATTTTCAGACTTGCGAAAAGTCTGAGGGTAACCCTGAGTCCGGCCCCACATATGTTGCAGGTTTTGATCGATAGCCCACTCATCATGATGAAAGTCTTCGGCTTTCAGATGCGGTCCCTGCTCCAGCACTACCACGGAGTGCCCTGCGGTNGACAACTCCTTTGCCATAACACCACCAGCAGCACCGGAGCCTACAATAACGAAATCGACTTCTTCTCGGGTTGGATAACTGGGAGATACTGCTTCAGCCATGATTATTCTCCTTTCTCCATATAATCTGCATCGTAGTAGCCATAGGGCGCTGCCCAGGCTCCANGGTCTTCGAAACCTATGATCTTGTAGCCGATTTTGTTTTGATTGCCGCCGTATTNAGGCAGGGAAAAAGTCCCGGCAATTGTCAGGTAGCGCATGGTGGCGAAGAACGGCGTATTCTCATTCTGAGCCAGCAAGTCGTCTTGCTGCGCTTCAGNCAATTCATGAAAGTAAGCTGCACCGGTTTCAGTTGCNANCTGCAGGCCGAGCTCACGCAGCCCATCGCGCAACCTGACAAGTTGCGGCTCGCGCTGCGGCTCACCGAAGATATTGTCCAGAAAGTAAATAACGCCGGCTTCCGTGGCACCTGGCGTNTCATCNCTGGGGATAATACGAGCCGCNATCGCCGTTAACTCGACAGCTTCNTCATTACTAAACGCTGTGAAAGCGGCTTNGTTCCGAGCCGATTCANTGGCCTCGCGACAAGCTGTTAAGATTGCCGGTGCAGACAGGACTAACAGTGACCCTTTNGCCAGAGAGGCTGTATTTACCAGGAAATCACGACGAGATAGATGGTTGGCTGCCAAAACACTTTACTCCTTCACTTCAGAGCGGGCGGGCGCACACTCACTAACCGAGTCTATCATGGGGGGACACTCCAGCTCACTACCGGCCTCAAGCAAGGCCAGGCTCAGGCAGTTTCCTGCACCAATGCCGGCTGNAATGCCTGAGTGGGTTCGACGTAGTCGTAGCCCAGGGTTTCAGCCACCGNATCCATCGTCACCATACCCTTGTGCACATTCAACCCTTTCAACAAATTGGCATCAGCCAACAGTGCATGATGCACACCCTGATTAGCGAACGCCACGACGAAAGGTAAAGTCACATTGGTGAGCGCCAGTGTTGACGTGCGAGCAACCGCACCCGGCATGTTTGCGACACAATAGTGAATGATGCCGTCAACGCAATAAATAGGATCTTGATGAGAAGTTGGTTTGCTGGTTTCGAAACAACCACCCTGATCGATCGCCACATCTACAAGCACACTGCCGGGCTGCATCAGCTTCAGCATTTTGCGAGAAATTAATTTGGGGGCAGCGGCGCCGGGAATTAATACCGCGCCGATAACAGCATCTGCAGTAGGCAGCAACGTTTCGACATTGGCACGAGTGGAATAAAGCGTGTTCAGGCGATCGCCAAAAGCCTCATCGATGTCCTTGAGCCTTGATAGTGAACGGTCGGCTATTGTGACGTTTGCGCCCATGCCCATGGAGATACGCGCTGCATTTATCCCAACCACACCGCCACCAATGACCAGCACATTAGCGGGCGGCACGCCCGGCACGCCGCCCATAAGAATACCCTTGCCACCTTGAGCTTTCTCCAGACACAGCGCCGCTTCTTGTGCTGCCATGCGACCAGCCACTTCGCTCATTGGTGTGAGCAAGGGCAGACCACCATCTGCATCGGTAACGGTTTCATAGGCAATACATGTCGCCCCGGACTTGACCAATAACCTGGTTTGCTCGGGATCCGGCGCCAGGTGCAGATAGGTGAACAGCGCCTGGTCCTCTCGCAGCATCTTGCATTCCTGGGGCTGTGGTTCCTTTACCTTGACGATCATGTCGGCACGATCAAAAATTTCTGCGGCAGTCTCAATGATACTGGCACCCGCCTCTCGATAATCATCATCCGAAAAGCCAACAGCCGCGCCGCCATTTTTTTCTGCGACCACTGCGTGACCTTTCGCCACCAGTTCACTGACACCGGTGGGAGTCAATCCAATTCGATACTCATGATTTTTAATCTCTTTGGGAACGCCGATCAACATCTCAAAATACCTCGCACATCAATTTACTGGGCCTAGTTCGATTTACGCCGGAGGCAACGCATCGCCGCCTGAAAGCCTGAATATTATAGATAGAGGAACCCAAAATTATTTACGCATTTTATTGATTTATTGCCATTTATGAATATATATTTCTTTTATAATTAGCTTTCGAAGTATTATTTACCGCTTATATATAGTTGGACAGCAAATTGAATTCAAGCAATGTAGACAAGAAAATCCTGCGTGAACTGCAGAAAGATGGCCGAATCACCTTCTCTGAATTGGCGAAA
>NYWC01000015.1 GCA_002684935.1 Gammaproteobacteria bacterium | reverse complement strand
AGAAATACTTGGCAATTAGACTGGTCTTCCCTCTCTTATTCTGCGAGCTTTACTGTTGTCCAGAACAGAACAAGAGATCACGAATGGCAAAACCCAACTACTCGTTTGAAAAACGGCAGAAAGAAATAGCAAAAAGAAAGAAAAAGGAGGAGAAGCGTCAGAAGAAACTCGCTAAAAACGCGGATGAAGACCAAAGCGCATCAATGAGTGATGAAGCTTCTTCTACACAGTAGTTCCAATAGGGAAAATGCAGTACCGCGATTTCTAATTTCGAATTTTGGGTTCGAATTAATACTTTTAATCAAAACAGAGAAAACAACATGAGCAAAGGGACAGTTAAGTGGTTTAACGCAGACAAAGGGTTTGGCTTTATTACCCCAGAGGACGGAGGCAAAGATCTTTTCGTCCATCATTCTGAAATTCAGAGTGGCGGTGGTTATGCGACGCTAAATGATGGACAGGCAGTAGAGTTCGAAGTTGGCCAAGGACAGAAAGGCCCATGCGCGAATAAGGTAGTACCACTCTAGTTTGTATCAAGAGGCCAAAGCAATAGTTTAATATTGAACTATTGCTTTGTGCCGACTTGCTTCACCCCCCTCCACAATACGACCAGTCTAACCTATATCGCCTCCTGAATTAGATCTCAGCTAGCCACAGATCCAACAAGTTTTTACAGTTACCAAATGCCCCAAACTTTGAAAGCAATATCGCTTCAAAGATTTTTGCGCGGCCAACACATTTGCATTTCCCCGGCGCGCTGTTAGATTGGCGCTATGTCGGAAAAATCCTCAAGCTATCTTGTTACCGCTGCTGCACGATTTCTGTTTCCTTATAAGAAGCAGATCATTTGGGCCAGTATCGCACTCACCGTAACCGCCGGACTTAATCTATCCCTGGTTCAGTATGTACGCATCATTGTCGACCAAGGGTTTGTTGCTGCCTCTACCAACATGTTGAACCAGGCCATTATCGGCTTTCTAGCGATCGCATTGCTGCAGGCCATTGGCACCTTCGCGCGCTTCTACTGGGTATCATGGCTAGGAGAGCGTGTTACTGCCGATCTACGCAAAGCCGTTTTTTCCCACATCATTGGGCTGCATCCTGCCTACTTCGAATCCAACCTCAGCGGCGAGATTCAATCCAGAATCACGACGGACACGACCCTGATCCAGTCCGTGATCGGTTCATCAGCATCCATAGCGCTGCGGAATTTTCTGCTGCTGCTCGGTGGCATCGTATTCCTTTTTATCACTAATCCGCGACTCACCAGCGTGGTGCTTATCTGCATTCCTCTGGTAATTGGGCCTATCATGTTTTTTGGTCGAAGGGTCAGAAGACTGTCCCGCAGCTCTCAGGATGAAATCGCCAATGTCGGCGCCTATGTTGGCGAGAGTATCCAACAAGTCAAAACAGTCCAAGCATACACACATGAGGCTGATGACCGGGCCAAATTTGCAGAGCATGTTGAGAAAGCGTTTAACGTGGCACTCCTGCGTATCAAGACTAACTCTATACTGATCACAGCGGTTATGAGTCTGGTTTTTGTCGCCATCGGCGCTCTGATCTGGATTGGTGGCCGGGATGTCATCAACGGATTAATGTCCGCAGGCGAACTAACCGCCTTTGTCATCTATGCAGTCATGGTGGCAATGGCAGTTGCCGCCATCAGCGGGGTAATCGCCGAGTTGCAGAGGGCAGCCGGTGCCTTGGAGCGGCTCATGGACTTGCTGCACGCAGAAAATGAAATTGAGGCTCCGGAGAATCCCAGAAGCTTCAACGGCAAGCCATCGGGTGCCTTGGCACTTGAGAAGCTGACGTTTGCCTATCCTTCCCGGAGGGAAGCCCTGGCCATAGATGATGTGTCCCTCGCCATTGAACCGGGCGAAAACGTGGCACTGGTAGGCCCTTCGGGCGCTGGCAAGTCCACCCTATTCGATTTGATTCTGCGCTTCTATGACCCGAACTCCGGTGCTATCAGACTTGACGGTATTGACATCAGAGAGCTGGATCCGCTGGAATTACGCAGCCATGTTGCGGTGGTATCGCAACAGCCCGCCATGTTTACCGGTAACGTGTGGGAAAACATTCGGTATGGACAGCCAGAGGCTGGTAATGAAGAGGTGCGGAAAGCGGCGAAGCTCGCCTATGCCGATAATTTTATCGAGCAGCTTCCGGGAAAATACGATAGCTTTCTGGGCGAGTCGGGCGTGCGGCTTTCCGGAGGGCAGAAGCAGCGCATTGCAATCGCCCGGGCGATACTCAAAGATCCGGAGATTTTGCTTTTAGATGAAGCAACCAGTGCTCTTGATGCCGAGAGCGAGCGCCAGGTTCAAATGGCACTGGAAGGGCTTATGCAAAACCGGACTTCACTGATTATTGCCCACCGCCTGGCGACGGTAAAAAATGTAGATCGTATCGTGGTGTTCGACACAGGCAAGCTCATTGCGCAGGGTACGCACAGAGAACTTTTACAAAGCTGCGCACTTTACGAAAACCTCGCCGGGCTGCAGTTTAGTGAAAACAGCAACTAGCTTGCTCTGACCCAAGGCATTTCGAGCAGCAGTCCGCATCCTGTTAAGCGGACATGCTGGCGCGGAGCTTGTATTCAATACTTCCGACCCAAGCAGCAAACCACTCTGGTTGATACTGCCGGCAGTTATGGTCAACTAACATAGACTGGGGAGAATACTTGAAAAGCCTCGAGGCTCAAGACCTTCTGATATTGCAGATGTAAATGCCTGGCGTCGTTTCAGTTACTGATCGCCTAGCCGCTCCTGAACACGCGCGCCGCGCAAGATATTAACCATTCCATAGTTACCTTCATGGCAAGCGTACTCATAAACCTGGCCCGCCACTTTGTATATGGGGATGAGACCCACTATCTTGTCAGTAAACGTCGAGGGATCATCAATGGTAAATTCATAGTCGATTCGGTCATTGGCGACCCGTGTAAACCTTTCAGTCAGGTGCTTATTCTCAGAACTGCCAAGCGCGAAAAATGAATTAGTAAGACCATTGAAATTTCGCGTTTCGACTACCAGGGAATCACCATCCCAATAACCTCGCGAGTCACCTGACCACTGCCCTATCTCCGCTGCTGCATGAGGACGATTACCCATCGGCACGATGCGGGCGTCATGAACCATTTCAATGATGATGGCCACATGGTCTCGATTTTGAATTATCTGCAGATTGTTGTTATAGAAACTTGGGTTAACAGGCGGTCCAGCATTGAAACCAACCAGGCAGCGGTCGGATAGCGGCCGATCCTCTGGCCCGTCTGTTCGGAAGTTTGCCCCAATGGCATTCCGAACCGGGCGCTGAGGAGGTTGGCTGTGCGCAGACCGAAACGCAGATTCCTGAAGAGAGGGAAGCCTGCCGTTCTCGGGATAAATAATATGTGAAGTCAGCCTGGCACGTCCCAGACCTGCACTCTCTATCCAGAAATCATTATAGGCTTCATCGACACCAGTCCCCGGAATCGCGGCGTCAGAAGCCTCATCACGGGCGGCTGACATGGACTGCAGCTGCGCAACTTCTTCCTCAGTCAGGTATTGCCGTAATCCGAACTGGGCAGGACGCTGCATTGGTGTAGAAGAGGAAAAGTTCCAGACTCCCTGCAGATCCGGCTGCCCCCATTCGGTTGTGGGCACACGGTAACTCTCCGCAGCCAAAACCAGACCAGGCAGACACAGTAATGCCGCGCATCGAACTAAGGAAATAGACGCTAAAAGCTGCATATATAGGTGAAGCCAAATAAAGATTTGGCTCTAGANTACGCGTNTCAAATCGNGCTCGCAANAAGCGTGAATATAGTGTGAGGCAGATNAGACTCTGCCAGGTCCGCAAATCGCACTGCTCAGGCANTAACACCCAATCAAACCTCGATCCCCTGGATNATTTGATTTCGACCTCTCGTCCATTCCCTGTNTCTGTCCCGTGCAAGTGTTCGTCACCCTGCGCCTGGATATGTACAAACGGCCGCTGCATGGCTTATATTGAGGATGATCAAAGCTTCTCTGACAAGAATTAGATTAGAATCAGGCTCTACAAATCTCAGCCGACTAATCACTCACAAACGGTAAAAGAATGCGCGACAGATACATCATAGTAGATGACATTTATAGCGACCCGGATGGGCTGGTTGAGGCGGCTTTAGAATCTATCAAGCAAGCCGAACTACCCAGGGGTAACTATGCAGGCGTAATGACTACCCATCCTTTCTTGGGTGAGCAGCATCGAGCGCTGTTTCAACAGTTAACAATGGAACCCTCAATCAACAGCTCCACAAATGCGAACGGCAAAATCAGATTTACTCTGCCGGAAGACCCCTTTAAATTTCACATTCACTATGATGTGGATATGAATACCAAATGGGCTGGCGTTGTCTATCTATCAAAAGCACACCCGCCGGGTATTGAGGGCACGAGTTTCTGGAAGCACAAGCGAACTGGCCTGGAGATAGCGCCCAATACTATCGAAGGTTTCGAGCAGTATGGGTGGAAAGATTTTAATGACCTGAAGCTTTTCCTAGAGGATGAAGGCCTTGATGAATCGCTCTGGGAGAAGACACTATCAGTGCCCTATAGGTACAACAGATTAATATTGTTTAGACCCTGGATGCTGCATTCTCCCGGTCCAGCTTTTGGAGATACCCTGGAGAATTCCAGAATCATCCAAACTCTCTTTCTTGGCAACTAAGCTTAAACAATAGAGTCTTCCGGTTTAGTNCATATGCGTTNATTCTGCGGCAATGAGGCGGCACTTACCTATTAAGGGTAGCGGTGNCCACAGGCGACAGCTGGAAACGAGGATTCCAAAAATACCTAACCCAGCGCAATTTCAACCTGATTACNCTCNCGGTTAACTCAAGCCCGCAGACNTTCGGTCGGGCAACTGCAGAAANCCAGTGCNATTAGGCTCTCCAGGANTCGCACTATCGAGCNTGNAGAGTGCCAACAAGACCAAAGCNCATCCTATTGCTCGAGGAAATCCAAAATTGTCCGATTGATAAAAACCGCATCCTCAGGTGAACTTCCACCACCAGCGAAATGNCCCCATAGCGTGGGAATCACTGTGAACTGTGCGTCTGGNATGAACTGCGCCTCGTGCCTGAGAGCATCGATATGAAAGTACAAGTCAGTCTCGCAAGGCATGTAAAGAACCCTCGCCTTGATTGACCCCAATGCCGCTTCATAGTCGCCGTTGAATCCGGGCGTGTCTCCTACGTTATTTTGCTGCCAGGTTGTTGCCAACCAGATATAGTCATTCGCATCCCAACGAGAGAATGCGTTCTGATAATAGGTGTTNACTTNCTCAAGCGTATNAAGCCCCAACAGCTCAAAATNGCGATTGCGATACCATTCCTGCGAGGTCCCCCAGGCGGACCAATGGGTGCCAGCTGCAGCCAATCCTACCCGAGGTTGCTCGGTGTAATTACCGCCATTGTATGCAGCATCCGCCATGATGGCTGACTTGAAGCTCTCCAGCCGCATGACGCCGTGAGGATGCTCCACNGCAGAGCCGCACCAGCCTANCNCGTTCTGCATAAAATCAGGATAGCTCACCGCCCANTGAAACGCCTGCTGCGCCCCCATGGAAAAACCAAGCACGGCAACAATGGAGGATACGCCGAGCTCTTCCGTCAGCAGTCGATAGCCCGCTTCGATATTGTCCCTGATCGCGATAGTCGGGAAATTTGGACCATTGAAAGGGGGCGGCGTATTGCTTGGAGAACTTGACAAACCGTTCTGAAACATATCAGTAGCGACAATAAAGTACCTAGAAGAGTCCAGCGCCATACCTTCGCCAATCAGGAAATCATAGCCATGATGGTTGCCACCATAAAACGAAGGTACCAGAAGCACATTATCTCGCGCGGTATTGAGTTTACCGTGGGTAATATAGGAAACCTTCGCCACCGGTAAAACATCGCCCCCTTCCAGTTCGAAATTCCTGATCTCGAAGATCTGGTGGCCGCCGTCAGCGCTAGCGACTCGCGCTGTGAATAGACAACACCAGAGTAAAATCCCTATCGCACTTTTCTGCATATTTTTTACCTGTATCCGGCACCGAAAGGACTACGCAACATCTCAGCTCGATTAATTATATGGGAGAAACATTAAGTCGTTATTTCGGCGAAACAATGTCATCCACACTATCACGAGACAATATCTGCGCATGCCAGCGCCACAGATTCGCCAAGGAATCATCCGGCTTTAGCCCGACCAGTGTCGTTGCAAAGTCGATACCTGTTACCAGTGTTATGTCTGCAACAGTAAAGCGATCACCAGCAACGAACTCACTCTCCGATAACTCTTTATCTAGCCGCTCATAGTATTTTCCCACACTTACATCGCTGGCTTCTTTGACCTCGGGAATCTGCTTGACGATTCCCATTTTAGCCACCACGGGACCATGCACCCAGGACTGGCCGATCTGCGACCACAGCTCCGTTTCCAGTTGACGGTTGCGCATCTCAATATAGCCCAACTCAAAAGCATCCCTGCCGAACAGGTAGGGCTCAGGACACANAGCCTCCAGGTACCTGCAGATTGCGATAGACTCAGCAAGGCAGCGCCCGTCATCAAGTTCAAGCACTGGCAGTTTGCCGCTTGGGTTTTTCTTCAGAAAGTCTGGAGTCTTGTGTTCACCCTTCATCATATCGACTTCGACAAGTTCGTATTCCAAACCTTTCTCAGCAAGGAATATGGCCACTTTTCGGGGATTAGGGGCTGAGCCGTAGCTGTATAGCTTCATACTAGAGTTTTCCGTTCAGGGTAGAATGTCACATATCAGTGAATTCATGATCCGATATTCTCCAGCCAAATCCAAGCGAGTCCATGGAAACAGGCCAGAATCGCTGGTTAATCGAGCTCATCTGATCTATCTCCCGCACTCATCGTCAGCGCGATTTAACTTTAGTAGACTGGCGGCATGATAGAATTACCTACGCTGGAGTTAGAACGGCCGTTGGCTCTGCTCAAACAGTGTCCTCCATATCAGCCCACGCCTATAAAGGAAGCAACATCCCGAAACGGCACCCGGATACTCATCAAGGATGAGACAAGTCGATTCAATCTGGGCGCTTTCAAGGCACTCGGGGGAATCTACGCTATCGCGGCTTTTCTATTGCAGCAATGGCAAGAAGAGACTGGAACCTCCCTCGAACCAAGGCGATTGTTTGACAGAGACGTCAAAGATTGGAGCAATCGTTTTACTTTTATCTGCGCAAGCGCTGGCAATCACGGTGTCGCCGTCGCCAAAGGCGCCCAGCTCTTTAATGCTAGGTGCCGGGTGCACCTTTCAGAGTCCGTGCCCCTGGAATTCCAGGAAAAACTTACCGACCTCAGCGCCATTGTNATGCGATCCGGCGCCACATATGAGGACAGCATGGTNGCTGCCAAGCTAGACAGTGNAAGTGCGGGGCAGGAAGATATNCTGCTGTCTGACAGCTCCTGGCCCGGCTATACAAGAATGGCCTGCCTGGTCATGGAAGGCTATACCGTCATGGCCGAAGAAATGCGGGAGTCGCTTCTGGAAACGAATACCTGGCCCACCCATGTTTTTTTGCAGGCTGGCGTCGGGGGCATGGCAGCTGCCGTTGCCTATCACATACGCAATACCTGGTCACAGCAGCCAGAAATCATCGTGGTAGAACCAGAAGCAGCTCCTTGCTTGCTCGAAAGTAACAAGGCCGGAACGCCCACTGCAGTCAGCGGGCCAGTTTCAGCGATGGGTAGACTGGATTGCAAGGAACCCTCCTTGCTCGCATTTGAAATTCTGCAGCAGGCTGCAGACCGCTTTGTTTGCGTGAGTGAGTCAGAGGCAGATACTGCCGTTATCCATCTGGCTGAGAGCGGCATTGCCACCACTCCTTCCGGTGCAGCAGGCATGGCCGCAATGCTTGCNGCACCGCGACTCGAAATAGGGATTNGCGANNNTTCAATTTGCCTGGTGATTGCGACGGAAGGCTACATTGACCTGNCTGTAAAAAAAATCACCGTTTAACAAATTTAANCACTTCCTGATCNCCAACTGANGCACCCCATATGACACCATCATCACTCACCGCAATTCCTTCAGGAAAACTGGTGGCGCCGGTTGGGCTAGGATCTGGAATGAAATCCGTGATCACGCCATCGAGTGAGCCTACATAGATGCCGCGATGCCAGCCAGGNTTGTAGCCATACTCCCCCACTGCCGCTCGTGATTCCGAATCTACTGCGTACAGCGTATCTCCAAGAATGCGAATCCCGCTGGGTCGTCCCCAGTGTGTCCAGATTGCCAGCAGCTCACCTTTTGGTGATAGCACCTGCAGCCTGTTGTTGGTGCGATCGCCTACGTACATGCGCCCACGCGAATCCACAGCAATAGCATGTGGACCTTCAAACTGAAGCGGCCCATAGCCTTTTTCTCCCCAGGCCTCAATAAACTGGCCGTCCGCCGTCATGTGAACGATGCGACGGTTTGACTCAGGGTTTATATGGCCGTCAACGATATAGAGCGTACCATCTGCACCGATAGCTAGATCTGAGGGCTCGTTAAATTCCCCAGGGGCTTCACCGCGTATACCTGGCTCACCAAGCACCAAAAGCAATTCACCCTCTGGTGTGAATTTAAAAATCTGGTTGCCTTTCTCGCCTTCGATGATGCCAGCATCAATCAACCATAGGTTGTCATCATCATCAACGACAACGCCGTGCGGCCAAACGAACATGCCGCTGCCAAAACTGAAGAGCAAATCCCCGTCTGGAGTGAACTGCAAAACCGGATCCACATCTGATTCCGGGCAGGCACCGTTGTTGCCGCCGCAACGTTCAAATACCCAGATGTTTCCCTTGGAATCGACATCAATTGCATTACCAGACCCCATGGATCGCCCTTCNGGGAAATCGACAATGTTCCGCACAATCTCATAGGAATTGGGATAGTCCGGCAGGACGCTATTTTGCTGGGCGAAACTGCTCTCAAGGCAGAACATTGCCAATAAGCTGGTTGATGCAATCAAAAGTTTCTGACNTAAAATCATAAAATNCCTCCAGTCTGAGCCGATTCATGGGACTTGCTGAAAAATGTAATTCTCTTTCTCAATAATGTGACTTCGATAAAAGTACCTTAATTTGGATAGGGAAATAAACAGGAATTTAAGCTCTAAACTCTGGGGGCCCGCTCGCTAAAAATTTAACTCATTGATTATACTTATAATTCCTTAATCCCCTATAGATATGGCGGGATTGATTGACTGCGCTTGCTGTGGCCCGACACCCCGTTCTGTGCGAGCGTGCGAAATTTTTCGACTAAAATAACAGGACCCTTTATGACACTTATGATTGGCCAGGGTAGCGTGGTTTCCATGCGCCACACCCTCAAGAGCGATGGCGGCGAAGTCGTAGACAGCTCAAATGGCAATGAGCCAATGGTCTATCTGCATGGTGCCAACAACCTGATCCCAGGACTGGAAGCAGANCTCAACGGGAAAACCTCAGGCGCCAACNTCTGTGCCAGCATTCNTCNCGACAAAGCCTACGGCGAATTAAGCGATGAATTGATCCAGGTAACCAGCAANAGTATGTTTCAAGGTGCGGAATCNATCGAGCCCGGCNTATCTTTTGTTGCGCAGGGAGACGGTNGCGCCCAGCGCCAGGNGCGAGTTNCACNAATAGAAGGTGATGATGTCACCATCGATGCCAATTACCCGCTGGCAAGGCAGGCGCTACATTTCGAAGTTGAGGTAGTCGATGTGCGAGANGGAACGCCGCAGGAAATCGAACTCGGGCATGTCCATGCCGGCGGCGAAGATCACTAGTCGCGATTGTTTGAGGCCAGCCAGTCAACACGCTGGCTGACACTACAAAATTGGAGCCGTGAAGTCTCTGTTCAGCCTCATTATTGGGGTTGAACAGAATCATAGGTGAAAGCTGGTACAGTGCTTGTCTCAGTGGACGTAACGGAAATAAGCGGATTGAGCGTGTGAGTAACTGCGGGAGCGTCAGCAAACACTGTATCGGCAAAACACGAAAACAACCGATTTGCTCAAACCGCGAACTCTTTAAAGCATCTCAGCTACGTATTCTTTGTTGTTAAATCAATCTCTTGTTAAACAGTTCCGGCGCAGCAGGGACATCCCATAGCGCCGCTAGCCATGACGGATTCTGCCGCCTCGACGTTTTGTTGAGCCGTGCGCCGGATCACCGCAGCGTTAGCAACACTGCCGTAAGCAAACTGTTCCGGCGAAGTCATTACGATTTTCTGTCCAAAGTAGCCGGTATAGATTTCATATTGATGTCGCTGGATTTCTGTGTGTACTCGAATCGTGTTGGCATCGACCACCTCGACATCGCTGTTTCTCACACCATCCTGTAAAACCACAGCGTTCGCGGCATCAGGCAAGTTCGTCACTCTCCAGCTTGTTGGCCTGCGTTCAGCGTTTCGGTCAGCGGCGTAAGTACCGATGTGCAGTGCGCCAGTTGTCTTGTCATTCCAGGCTTTATCAACACCGAGCGCAGGGTAATCGACTCCTTCCAGGGTTGGAGCTGTATATTTATCCAGATGCTTAACCGAAAAAGCGTCTTTCCAGCTGCCTTCGGCGATCTCATTGACCATCTGTTGGGCTGCGCCTTGTCCTCTCGGATAAGGTTCGCCATTATTAAACCACCAGCCAAATTTCTCCATGTCATGGCCAAACCAACGCGGCTCGGAGTATTGTTCAGCGGCCAGCCGTAATTTTTCGAACACCGTTTCATCACCCAATGACTTGGCGATTGCCATGCCCAGTGCGCTCGGACGGACGTCACGAGAAGCGTCACGCCATCCGTTTGAATTAGCCATGGCATCATAGATTTGTGTCGCTATTTCTGTTGATTGTGGCAGCAGGTAAAAAGCGACACCTGCACCCGCTGCTGAGACGCCAGGCGTATTGACTTTAAACTCTTCCAACGGGTCATAATAAAGTGTCATCCATTCAATCTGATTCTGGCCGTTGATTCCCATATAACTGTCTTTCATGAACTCGATCCAGTTCTCGAAGACACCATGGGCATTCGTCACACCCAATTGATCTGATAGATAGATGCCCAACCCGGCGGCAGCATTACAGAATGGCCAGATCTTGGTATTTTCGCAATGCGGTCCCTCTGGATGGTCGAGATATTGCTGCTGCAGATGCTCTACGATGGCAGGTTGGGTCCACTCAAAGTGTTCATTTTCGTAGCCTGCTATCTGCCAGGGCTGTTCCCACTTGTCATCTCCAGACACATACTTGTAAATAGACAAAACCAGATTCAGCCAGCCACGGAAAAATAGATTGCCGTCTGCACCGATCGGATCCGGCTGCAGCCCCCAGGGCTCAACGCCATTCGCAGTCCAGCCCGGTGAGTCGTAATTGCCCCGGATGCGTTCTGGCCAGGCCTGAAAACCAGGCGCATTGGAAAGCCCATATTTTGCCCGATCCGGGCTGGGGCCGATAAAAGTATTCCAGTCTATCGCTGCCCAGTAAGAGGTATGGCGGGTGGCGAGCTCGTCCATGATGCGGGTATACACTTCACGCCAGGCTGGCGTCTGATCCGCCATTAGCATCACGCCATAACTGGAATCAGCAAGATCAAAGCGCGGATAGCTTAGCATTGGTGCGCTGGTATATTGGTCCCACCAGGGATGGGGGCCAATGCCGTCATCATTCCAATCAATCTCCCCTCGATCGATATTTATTCCCCAGGGCTTCTCCAGATTTTCGCGATAGGCCCAATCATCTGCGGTGGTCGCCTTTTGCCAGATATAGCGCAGCCATCCTTTCGTGCGGTCATTATGACTCGGGTAAGAGGCCGAGGTCAGTGGGGAGGTCACGCAGGCGCCCAAGGCAGCACCACCGCTCACTATGGTGGAATTTTTTAAGAACGCGCGGCGCGAAGAAACTCTGGATCTGCTCATAGACTTGCCTGTTGGCCACAATTTGATGGTGTTGTTGTCGCTCCATTTGTAACAGTCTTTCTTAACCAGTTCAATCTGGCCTTGAAGCAAAGTGATCTGAGGCTTGCTTATGATATTGAGAATCATTATCTTTCGCCATTGCAAATCCGCTAGTTTCGCAGACCCGGTTGGGGAAGCTACCTGGGAACCAAGATGATCCGCAAAGCACTCTTCTGGATGCACCTCAGTGCAGGCGTCAGCGCCGGCCTGATCATATTGATGATGTCAGTTACCGGCGTGATTCTGGCCTATGAGCGTCAGCTTCAAACCTGGGAAGATGGTCCCTACTACACTGAACCAGAGGCCGGGCAGCGCCTGAGCATAGATGAGCTGATTGCTGCCGCGAATCAGACTGAGGGCTTCGAGGCCTCCAGCCTGATCGTAAATTCCGAGGCCAGTGCACCGTTTATTGCCCGCATGGGTCGCTCCCAGACTCAGCACCTGAACCCCTACACCGGTGCGATATATGAACCCCACAGCGACTCACTGAGCGCTTTCTTCTCTGATGTGCGCAGCCTTCACCGCTGGTTCCTGGTGACCGGTGAAGGCAGGGCGACCGCCCGTGATATCACCGGCGCTGCCAATTTATTGTTTTTGTTTCTGCTATTAAGTGGTATCTACCTATGGCTGCCCAAGATTATCAATTGGGCAGCCCTGAAGATACGCATCTGGTTCAACCCAATGGTGAATACCTCCGCCGCGAGGGATTTCAATTGGCATCACGTATTTGCGTTCTGGGCCGCACTGCCGCTGCTGGTGATAATTCCTACAGCCTCGGTGTTTAATTACAGCTGGGCGAANAGCCTTGTTTACACCCTGGCCGGAGACACACTGCCGCAACGAAGTCNGGCTGTGACACCTGACCCTTCAAATGAACCAGCCCTGGTACAAAGCTACGAGGCCTTGGTCGACACCGCCGCGACCTACCGTGAAAACTGGCGCACCATCAGTTTCTCGCTACCACAAGCGGGCACCGAAACCATTACCCTCACCATCGATGAAGGCAACGGCGGGCAGCCGCAGTTGCGTCACAACCTGACCCTGGATAGGACTTCCGGTGCAGAGGCGAGTTGGGTGCCGTTCACGGCACAGTCTTCCGGCGTAAAGGCGAGGCGCTGGGTGCGCTTTCTGCACACCGGNGAAGCACTGGGGCTGNCTGGCCAAACGATCGCGGGCTTTGCGTCAATCGCGGGGTCAATCCTGGTGTGGACTGGCCTGGCACTGGCGCTGCGTCGCTTTCTGCGCTGGCGCGCTCGTACCAGAAAGCCGGTAGTGGCCAATGAAAANACCAGCGAATTAGCAAGCTAGTCCAGCCGGTGTTGTGAATGCCGTTTATCTAGTTTGCAACTTACTTCTATCAGCAAATCTTTTTATCGAACCCGTCTAGAGAAACGTGTTGGTGGCCCTTTTCAAAGTGCCGGTATCACGCCTCTTATCGCGCCGCTGCTCGCACCGCCAAGTCATTTAGGACGTCGATGTAATGGACCTGAGTGCCAAAGCCACAGTGACCGTGATAAGGCAACCAGTTGAACTGTGCATTGGCGGCAGGTGCCTCCATCAGGTTAAGGGTTTCTTCCAAGAAGCGCAGGCCATTGGTGAGGTAGTAGTTATCCATATCTCCCATCCAGAACTGCAGCTTGCCGGTGAGTTCTGAACCCATACTGGACCAGTTATCTTGGACATAAATCTCCAGATCCCAGGGTCGCCAGGAGTTTGCTACCGCAGGATTTATTTCACCTGTTGCTTGATTCCAAACCGGAATAGGATCACCGTTTTCATCGGGCTGGCCGTAGACCGCATTCCAGGCGCCCCACTGCGCGCCGGAGTGCACGTAGCTTCCGCCTCGCCCCATTACCGCTTCCAGGCGCACCTCATCGGCGATGCTGAATCTCGGATCACCATTGGTTGACCGTGCACTGGGGCGCTGCATACCGCTGGCGCTAACAAACGCGTTATCGTCGTCATANAGATTGACCAACTGAAAGGCGCGGAAGCTGGGAGAATCGGGGCTCAGCGAATAGGCACCGTTAAAATATTCGGGATATAAAATCTGCAGCGCCATGGAAACCCAGCCCCCGGTGGAACAACCCGTCACAAACCGACTGGTAGGAATATCATCAATAGGAAACTGTTCTGCCAGATAAGGAAACAGCTCAATGAAGTTCGCATCGGCATAGGGACCGGATACNGCGCTGTTCATTTGATAGGAGTCGCCATAAGGAGATTCCCCGTCAAGAAATACAATAACCGCNGGCGGAGTCGAATCATCCAGCCAGTACTCCATAAACTCGCTGTCATTCATCAAGCGCTGACTGCGGGTATAGCGGCCATTTAGTCCAGCCACATGGAACAGAACCGGATAACTGTCTCCGCTGTCCTGCTCGTAGGCGGGCGGCAGCAATACCGAAGCGCGCAGATACATATCATGGTCATAGAATTCTGATAACAGGTCCGAGCGTATACGCACGAATTTCAGCAGGTCTGTATCCGCGGGCAAGGATTCTTCCGGCACTCTCTCCGTCAGGCTAAAACTTAATTCTTGCGAACCGCNGCCAACCTCAATGGGCTGCGGCGTGGAGTAATAGTTGCCAGGCGAATCCAGATCGGACAGCACTTGATTNACGTCCAGCATAGCCTGCACCCGCCAAGTNCCTGATTCCAATTCCATCACCGATTGAATCGGGAANCCTGCATCAGGTTGAAACTCGAACTTNCTNCCNTCCCAATTCTCCACATCCACGGCAAAAAATGGCGAGGCATCACGGGGCGCTGGTGAGTCACTGATGTTGAGCCTNGGCTCCCTGCGTNNNTCTTTGGTAAAAACNACGAACAGACGTCCAGTCTGGGATGCGTCGGCATCTGGCAATGCAATCATGATCTGCGTAACTTCAGCCTGAAGCGTCTGTAGCGACAACCCCAGCACACAAGAAAAACCAATCATCAGAGTCGATAAGCGCATCCACAGTCTCCTTGGAACTTCATTAACAATTTGAAGCGATAAGAGTACGTTGATTTCACAAAGCGTCAAGTGATCAACCATCACAGTAACAGGCGTGGAATATACGGGTGCATGCAGCCCCAAACTTGTGCACATTCAAAGTCGCTTGCCTCACGGCAAAAAGTGTAGAGAATGGTGTCAGAATTCGTCAAAAGGTCCGCTAATATGCACTTATCCAGACGCCAGCTATTACAACTAAGCGCCAGCCTTGGCGCCCTGACGGCTAGCGCGGGTCTGCCTTCTGCCTCACTGGCAGCCCAGACAGGCGCCGCCGTTAAGCCTGCACGCTTGCGGCCGGGCATGACGGTTGGCCTAGTGACCCCGGCCAGCAATGTGCCGGAGGATGAGGACCTGCTTGCAGCGATGGATCTGGTCCGCTCATTAGGCTTCGAAGCCAAGGCGTCCCCTAACCTTCGCAGCCGCAAGCAATATCTCGCGGGCAGCGATGCGCAGCGGGCCGACGATCTCAACGCCATGTTCGCAGACCCGGATGTGGATGCCATCTTTTGTGTACGCGGCGGCTACGGGTCCGGCCGGCTTCTGCGCAATCTCGACTACGGCATGATTGCCAGCAACCCCAAGATCCTAATGGGTTATAGCGACATCACAGCGATTCTCAATGCCATTCATGTGCGCACGGGACTTCTAACTATGCATGGCCCGATTGCTGGAGACAATTTTTCCGATTACACCTATGACCAATACCGGCGCGTACTTGTCGAACCGAGCCAGATCACACAGATTGGCGAAGCACCCCCCTTCCAGTCCAGCCCCGGTGTCGTTGAACGCACTAATAGGCTTACTCCGATTGTGGCCGGTAGCGCCGAGGGCAAGCTGATCGGCGGCAACCTGTCGCTGATGGTTACGTTAATGGGTACGCCCTTTGAGCCCGATTTTGACGGCGCCATCCTGTTTCTGGAAGATGTCTCGGAACCTCCCTACGCTGTAGATCGCATGCTCACCCACCTATGGTTGACTGGCAAGCTGGAGCAGGTCGCTGGCATTGCCTTCGGGAAATTCACCGACGACGGCTACGACAGCAACACTCTGAGTATGGAACAGGTACTTAGGGAACGCTGCGAACCCATGGAGATTCCTACCCTACGCGGCCTCATGATTGGTCACGTGGATGATATAACTGTGGTGCCGGTGGGTGCACGTGCTCGCCTCGATGTGGATGCCGGGACGCTTACGCTGCTGGAGCAGGCGGTCCTCTAGTAATCTACAATCAAGCTGGCTGTCGACTCACCGAGCAGAGGGCGTAGGCGCGAATCCATTGCGGGCGAACCAGAGCACCAGTGCTAGTACCAATAGCGCAGGTAATACAAACACCATCACCCCATTCCAGCCAATGGCTGCAAGCAACACCCCCGCACTCAATGAGCCTACTCCCTGCAGCCCAAATACGAGGAAATCGTTTATGGCCTGCACCTTGAATCGCTCTGCGCTTCGATAGCACTGAGTGAGCAAGGTAGTCCCACCCAGGAACAGAAAGTTCCACCCGACCCCTAAAAATATTAATGCACCCAGGTAATGAAAGAACTCGGGCTTACCCCACCCAATCGACACACAAACCAGCATCAGCACAAAGCCAATCTTGATAACCTTGAGCGGCCCGAACCGGGTGATCAATGCGCCGCTGAAAAATGAAGGCAAATACATGGCCAGGATATGGCTCTGAATAACACGGGTAGTGGCTTCCAGTGAGAAATTGTCAATCTCGTGCATACTAAGCGGCGTCGCTGTCATGACCAGCGCCATGACGCTGTAGGCGATTGCCGCGGCGGTAACCGCCAGCATAAGCTTGGGCTGTTTGAGTATTTCAGTAAGCGACCGCGTCGAATCGTTCTGAGTCTCGGACTCAATATAGGTATTCCTGTAAAACAGCAGCAGGATGAAGAATGAGATCGAGAGCAAGGCTGCCAATCCCAGAAACGAACCAACGTAGAGCGGCAGGCCCTCTACATCACTGAAGCGTCGCCCCACTTCTGGCCCAAGCAGGGCCGAAACAATGCCAGCCAACATGAGAATGGACAGGCTTCGGGGGATCAGTTCGCTGGGCACAGATTCGGCAACCGCAAAGCGAAACTGCTGCATGAAGGCGATATAAACCCCGATCAGAAATCCTGCAAATACGAACAGGGCAAAAGACGCTCGGCTAATGGCGTAGGCAGCTAGCAACGCCGCACAGATGGCCAGTGCCGTGCCGGCAAGAAACCCTGCTTTTCTGCCTGCTCTTGACATAAACATCGAAGCAGGGATAGCGGAGCTGGCAATACCCAGAATTTGCACGGCGATCGGCAGTGTTGCCAGGTCAGGTGAAGGCGCTATCTGCGCACCTACGATCCCACCCAACAATACCAGAATTGGCGCAGCGGTATGGCCGAAGCATTGTGCGATCGTGAGCACGATCAGCGTTCTGTATTTATCCAAGACGGAAGCGCTCGCTATGATTTCTTGCTAAAACAACCTGCAAAAAACGATTAAAAGGACGCCCTATTAAACAAGGGGATAGGTTAAGGACAGGACGATCAGAGTGGAAAACGCGTCTTGCCAATAAACGCGTTCACGGCGTCTAGTAGCCCTGTGCTGGCGTCACTCACGACAAACACCGATTCTTCCCGTTCGCCGGGTGTCAGGTCGTGGTGATCAATCAGGACTATTTCATCTCCATGAGATGGTATCACTTCACCATCCAGCGAGTAGTATTCTGCCTCGGCAATGGCATCGAGCTGCCCCGCATCAAACTCGGCATAGAGCTCGGGGAATGTGTTGGTCCTGCGAACTATCACGCCATCAGGCGCGCGCCGGTCCACATCGCGCTCTGCGGCCATGCCGCGCACCACGCCAACAGTCTTGCCGATGAAATCATTGATGTCGTTATAGGATGCCTTATCCTCAGGCCTGATTCTGAGCGCCCTTCTCTCGTAGAGAAAAGGATTTGAGAAAGTGGCACCCTCACTCTCTCTATCGGAGAAGCTCGCCACATTGGTCGCTACCAGGTCGACTTCGTTAATACTCGCCAATAGCCAGGATTCACTAAACGGCACCTCTACCCAGTCTATGTTGAAACCCTGCTCAGCGGAAAAGCGCTCCACATACCTCTTAATCCAGAGCTGGGAATCATAGGGATCGGTCGGCGTCTCTCGGGTCACGGCAACCCTGAGGGTTCCCGGAGTGATTGTCTGGATTTGCCCGTCGGCGGCAGAAGCGGCCAAAAAAACGAATATCCAGGGTAGTATCAGGAGATGGAAACGGCGCTGAGGAACATGGGTACTTTTCATGCCCAGAGAATAAATAGGGTAGCAGCAAAAATACAGCGATTTCTTACCACTCCGGCAACGGCGCAGCGCAGGACGTGTGATCAAAGTCTTTTTTAACACAGGCAATAGACAGATTTATCCCGCGCAGATCGTTCAAATACGGCATTGGGAAAAGGGTCAAATTAACGTAAACTGCTATCATCACCATAAAAATCTAATAAAAAACTGCCCAACAAAGATGATCAGGGCCCGGGAGAATCCAAATGAGGAACAGGCTTTACCAATACACACTCTCAGTGTTTGCCGTTTCGCTCTTTGCACAAGCTGTTGGGCAGACTTCCACCCCAGCCAATCTTCTGAATTCATACACACCCATTGATGACCAGGTGATGCAGGACCCACCCGCCGCAGACTGGCTGATGTGGAGAAACCGTTATGATCTGAGTGGGCACAGCGCATTGAATATAATCAATCGCGACAATGTCGCCAAACTTGGAGAAGCCTGGAGCATTCCACTTTCACAAGGCGGCAACATGACCACCCCGCTGGTACATGATGGCGTTATGTTTATTGCGGATACCAATAACATTCTACTGGCTCTGGATGCGCGCAGTGGAATCGAGCTCTGGCGCTATCAACACGAGTCAGAGAATTTTGACGGTCGACGGCAGGGTATTGCACTCTACGATGACATGGTATTTGTACCACACAATGACCTCGACCTGGTTGCTCTAAATGTGCGAACTGGCGCTGTTGAATGGGAAACCTCAATTACTACACCAGTTCAAGCCATGCGCGGTTACTACGGTCTACGCGGCGCGCCCATGGTGGCCGACGGCATATTGATTCAGGGAGTTACGGCAACTATGGTGCCACAGGGAGGCTTCATAGTCGGACTGGATATCGAGACTGGTCGTGAGCAGTGGCGTTTCCATACAATAGCGCGCCCTGATGGCCCTGGCGGCAATACCTGGAATAATCTGTCCCTGCAGGAACGCAGCGGCGGCTCGGTATGGAATTCCGGTAGCTACGATGCCGAACTTGACCTGGTTTATTTTGGTGCTGCGCCCACTTACGACACGGGACCATTATTGGAAGATCTGGGCATCTCTGGCGTGAGTAACGATGCCCTCTATACGAACTCGACAATAGCCCTACGGCCACGGACCGGGGAGCTGGTTTGGCACTTCCAACATATGCCAAATGATCAGCTGGACTTAGACTGGGTTTACGAACGTCAGTTAGATGACTTGGAAATTAATGGCCGCAATCGCAAAGTTGTGTTTACTGCAGGCAAGTTGGCGCTATACGACGTGGTCGATGCGCAAACCGGTGAATATTTGGATTCGCTTGATCTTGGTGTACAAAACGTAGTAACGGCGGTGGATCCGGAAACCGGTGCTAAGTCGATCAATCCGGATTCAATTCCGAATAAGGAAAGCAATCATTTGGTCTGCCCCTATTTTTTGGGTGGGCGAAACTGGCAGTCTGGCGCCTACAATCCTGACACCAGGATGCTGTACTTACCGATTCTAGAAATGTGCATGATGGCTGGCCTGATGGCTGATGGTACTTTGCTATCAACCGGCATCGAAGCCACCCCGGCGCCACGCGCCGACAGCGATGGTCAGTTCGGTCGCCTGCAGGCGATCAACATGGACACCATGGAGTTGGCCTGGCGTCATCGCGAAACTACACCACCTTCTACGCCGTTGCTGTCAACTGGCGGGGGTTTGGTTTTTGGCGGCAACCTCGATAGCTCATTCAAAGCCTACGATGCTGAGACAGGAGCTGTCCTGTGGCAAGCCTCCCTGGGCAATCTGCCTTCGTCTTTCCCGATCACCTATGCGGTTGATGATAAGCAATATGTGGCAGTTGTGCAGGGTCAACCCAGCCGTTTCACCGGCTCACTGTATGGCATCATTTCTAATTTTCTCGGTGAGGATAATCCCGCGATCAAGACGCCTACAGAACAGCCTAAACTGCTTGTATTCGCTTTGGATTGAGTAAGCACACACGCTCAAAATCAAGTCTCTGCAGGGAAAAACCCGGATCGAAATGCGCGGGCTTTATTGCTGGAGAATCTGCCTCCTTTATTCAGGCGCCATTTCCAGCTCTTTTAACATAGTTCGCGAGGCAAGATAAAAATGGACGCTGGACCAGATCATCACAGTAGGCAAGAGTACCAGCATTGAATAGCGCAGAGACTCAGCACCAAGAGTTGGCGCAAGGAAGTCACTCAACAGGCCCACTGCAAATGGTCCCATTCCCAGCCCGATAACATTGAGAATAAAAAACAGAATCGCCGAAGCGGTGGATCGCCAGCGCAACCCAACCAGATTGTGCGTTGTTGCAATAGAATTACCGAGATATACATTCTGCAGTGTCCCCGGAATGAACACGCACACCAGCGCAATGTATTGATTATCGGTAAGCAACACAATCAGCATAAATGGCACGACCATGATCGTGGCAAGCCCGGGTATCCAGGTATACCAGCGCTTATCCCGCCCCCCCAGTCTATCGCCGAGAATTCCACCAATCAGCACACCTATTGCGCCAAACAGGCCGGTGGATAACGCCAACCAGGTGCCAAGTTCGCCGGTAGACATCTCGTGGGTTCGTATGAAAAATGACGCGAGCCAGTTAACCGTGCCATAACCTGCGAAAGCATTGAGACCGCAGGCAAGCGCCATGTGCCTAAAAGTCTTACGTTGCCACAACAGGGTAATGACATCTTTGAAGGGCACCTGCTTATCGGAAGCTTGCTTGTTTTCAACCAGCCCTCTGACCGGCTCGCGCACAGTAGTCCTGACCAGTATTGCCAGCATAATCCCGGGTACACCTACCACCATAAAAGCAACTCTCCAGCCGAAAAATTCGTTCAGCCAGCCGCCGAACAAAAAGCCGAACAGAATGCCAAGATTGACGCCCGTTGAATAAAAGGCGAGCGCGCTGGCGCGCTGCTTCTTGGGAAAAATATCCGAAACAATCGAATGTGATGGAGGGCTGCCACCCGCTTCGCCGACACCAACGCCGACTCGGGCCAACAATAATTGCAGATAATTTTGCACAAACCCACTGATAGCGGTCATAAAGCTCCAAAGACCAACAGATACCGCAACGATATTACGGCGATTGCTGCGATCAGCCAGGCGCGCAATCGGGATGCCCGCAGTGACGTAAAACATCGCAAACGCAAATCCAGTCAGCAGTCCCAACTGGGCGTCACTCAACGACAGATCAACCTTGATTGCTTCCTGCAAAATAGAAAGTAACTGGCGATCGATGAAATTAAAGGTATAAACTAGTGTCAGCACGACGAGCACATAATTTCTGCGCGCTGTGCTGGCATAAGGATTATCAAGTGTTGGTAAAGGCTGGGATTTCTTAGAGTCAGTGTTATCCTGGGCTTTATCTGTCATCGCAAACTCTTTCTTATTGTTAATGAAAATTCACACTCAGAAACAAGTTACAACACTTTTACGCGGAAGCCTAACTTTAGTGCTCGCGCTGACAAGCGTCGCTATAGCGTTGAGCTGCTGGTCAGGATCTGGGAAGTAACGCCAGCTGCTGAGGCTGGGCTCGTATGTATCAAGCCAGCAGCCTAGCGGGAGAAACCAAGTCGCGAAAACTGTCTAGGCATGCGAAGTCTCTCGAGAGTATGGTCTCTGTAATCAGTGAGCCTGCCAACTTGGCCAAGCTTGGCGCGCTTTGCACACCGTAACCCCCCTGGCCTGCCATCCAGAAGAAACCGTCAACTCGTGGATCAAACCCAACCACAAACTCTCCGTCTGGAGCAAAAGTGCGCAGGCCCGCCCACTTGTGCTCTATGCGACTAAATGCAAGCGACGTTGCCTGCTCAAGGCGGTCCATAGCCAGAGCAAGGTCTAGTTCTTGAGGCCGCGCATCACAGGCAATACTGGGCGTCTCATCGCCGGGTGAAACCAGCAGCAAACCGGCGTCAGGCTTGAAATAGAATTGCTCTTCAACATCAATCGTCAGCGGCCATCCCGATGCGTCTATGGCTTCAGGCAGTTTGACCAAAAGCGCTGTCCGGCGCCGCGGCTGAAGGCCAAGGTCGCCAAGTCCAGCAAGCTTACCTAACTCTCCTGCCCAAGAACCCGCAGCGTTGACGATTATCCCGCAGCGCACTTCTTCGCGTTTTCCCTCGCTGGGTAACTTGGTATCCTGTAACGAAAGCACCCATTCACCGGACCGCTGCGCAATTGAATCCACCTGTTGGCCACAGCACAACGTGCCGCCTGCGTCTCCAAAACGACGCAGAAAACCCTGCAATATAGCATCTACTTCAAGGTCGCCTCCCCCGGTCTCTAACAACCCCCCACTCAGATAATTTGTATCCAGAATTGGCACTCGGTGTAGCACATCTTCGTGATTGAGAGCCTGCAGCTGCGGCACTTCATGTTTTAACTCACGCATTTTCTCTAGCTGATCCCGACGGGCAATGAACACCGCATCCCGTGGATGCAGCAAGCACTGGTCAGTGAAACCATCTGGCGGCTTGCGGTAAAACTGTTCACTGGCCGCGGTTATGCCTCGCACCGCCGCACTGCCATATGAAGCGGAAAAATAAGCAGCAGAGCGGCCAGTGGAGTGATAGCCAGGCTGGAGCTCCATCTCCAGCAGCAAAACCCTGGCGGAAGGCGCTAACTCGGCCGCGATAGACGCGCCGGCAATACCCGCACCAATCACCACGATGTCATAGCGTAAATTCATATATTCCTACTTAATCCTAAAACGTGGCGTGACTAAATTATCTTCACAGCAATATGAAAAAAAACTACGGTCTGATTGCAACACGCGACAGTCCCAACCTCGATCATTACACTCAATCAGTTGCTGCTTCAATGATTAACCAGACAATCGAAAACCTATGCTGAGTGGTCTCTAATCTACCATCATAGATTGGATTCAAAGGGAGTCTCCCTGACGACATTGCGGACCGTGATCTTTGCGATGAATTTCTCTATGCGGTCGACAAACGCCATTTTAAGTGCAAGTGCCAAAGAAAATCCCGACTGAGCTAAATAATATCAATGTGGTCGAGGCGGAAAATGTTGAGCTCAGCGGCGTCGGGAAAATTTTGGACGGCGGCTTACTGACAAGTGGATGAAACCCCAGCCCCTACAGGGGCCAATGTAAAGACCAACAAAACTAAGGAAATATCAGGTAATACTGATTACACCAGACCACTCAGACAGTCCATCTATGACCCAGAATCCAGCGCACAAGACGGGTATTACACAATAGTTTTCTGAGCCTGAAATGCAGAACTGCATCCATGCAGAGAGCCATTTTTTAATCGCGATATCCCAGCACTAGACTTTCAAACTTAAAAACCAGACCTGTTGCCCTCAGCCTCAGACAGAAAAGCCTCCAAGCGTTGTCGATAGGCGCCCGGTTGTCGGCTAATCGTACCATGAGCAGCGTCATCGATCGTTTCAAGCTGGGCATTGGGCAGCATGGCCTGAAATTGAGCCAACCGTTCTGGTCGCGCCTCATCAAATTCACCGCCAATCAAGAGAACAGGAATGTCGATCTCGCCCAGGCGGTCCGTAACATCAAAGTTAACCAGAGTACCCGTTGCGTTGAACTCTGTTTCTCCCCACATATACTTATAAATTACATCGTTACCACCAGCACCGACACAGGGCGCCAGGGGCTCTAACCTGTCGCCACCTCGTACATAGCGACGGTAAAACTCATCAGTTGCAGCGGCGTAGTCATCGGAATCCGTGGTACCGGAAGTCTCATGTTCGTCCAGGACCTGCTGCACTGCTAAAGGCAGCTGCGACCTTAGATAGTTTGCATCTTCCATCCAGGCCGGCGAACTCAATAGCGGAGATGATAAAGTGAGCGACACAATACCCTCAGTGCCTTTTTCCAGAACATAGGAAGCCGCTAGGGCTCCACCCCAAGAGTGCCCAAGCAGATGAATTTGTTTGAGACCGAGCTCCCGCCTCAAGATATGTAATTCGTCAACATAGCGATCCACCGTCCACAAAGACATATCGTTCGGGCGTCCTGAACGACCGGTTCCAAGCTGATCGTAGCGAAGAACCGGCCTGCCCCTCCCCAAACCATAAAGCCGCGTGAATCCACAAGAAGTGCCGCCAGGGCCACCATGCAAAGTCACGAGGGGTATTTCGCCCTCCGCATCGTCTAGCTCAACGAGGCCAGTAATGCCATCCATCTCATACCATACTGGGCCACCTGGCACTATAACAAAGCCCTGGGTCCGCAATGACTCCGCAGCATAAATGGAGGCGCTAGCGTGAACGCTAGTCAGAAAAACAATCAGCCGCATCGTTGAACCGAGCGATAGTGTGGGACCACAGTTACTCAATTGCTGCGACACTTTGATAGATCTCTTGGTAGGCATATTTCTATATTTCCTTGATTTTAATCGTTGACCTAGTCTTTGCGTCGCTTCAAATATGCCGCTGAGCTATCCAGCACTAGCTAACTAGTCTGTCCTCATTAAGCAGCTCACCAACTTTGCAAAACCCGTGGCTCAGCCAAAATATCGAGCTTGTCATTTACGGGGTAGAAAACTGGGTAGGTGTCTTCACCATCTAGCTCTTTGTCCCTAATTCGTATTAATGCCCCGTGCAAATCTCTCATGTCATTGACGCCGAGCCGTGGTATTACAGGTTCGGGACCACGATGTGCGCCATAGACAGGGGTACCGATCTCTATTAGCTCCAACAAAGTCTCAGCACCCTGCAGATAACTGCCCATATTGCTGGTAGGCATAAAGGCATAGAGGTTACCGGGGTAAAGAAAATCGCCGGAAAATACTGCGCCACTGCCGAGATCAAGTAGCGAGATTGAGTCTTCGGTGTGACCTGGTGTGTATATGACTCGAAGGCTGCGATCACCAAGTTCCAGCACTGAATCCAGCGCAAGCCAGTCATCCACATCCAGAGTAGGCGCCGCAAATCCTTCAGTGCTTCCCAGATGTTCTCGCCAGGTCAGTGCTAGCGCATTATCGACAGCGCGGGCGCGCAAGTATGGGAGGTCCGGCACTGCAACCCTCTCAAACGTGACAGAATTGCCAATGTGATCAAAGTGAAAATGTGAGGGGACAAAGGTTATAGGTAGATCGGTAAGAGTTGCGGTGACAGGACGTATATCGCGAATCCCGGGGCCCGCATCAAACAGTATAGCCCTTTCATCACCAAGGATTAGGTAACTATAATTCTGTTGAGCGTAGCGAGGCTCACCAATTGCAAAGGTCCGGCTATCTATGGGTTCGACGAGAAAATAATCATCATACCAATAGCTTCCGGGGCTGAGTTCAAGTTGCGTGTTCAGAAACGCAGGCGGCGTCCCATTACTCCAGGGCGTAAACAGCAACAGATGTCTCTGCCAAACAGCAAGGATAACGAGCAAAAGAACCAAACCAATGGCCAACATTGCTTTCCTGGCTATCGAGTGTTGCGAAGTCATGGGAGACTTCCTCTTCAATTACAGCGGTAGCGTATCACAACAAGCTCGTCGTTGAGACGCCAAAGCCATTGGTAAAAAGAAGGATATCGGGTTGAAACGCGATTTATTCTGCAAATGCTACGAGGGATTAATTATGGCCGCTCGAAAAACCTGATCGGATACAGTCAGTCAGGCGAGCGCTAGAAATAGCTGGTCACGCCAACCGCAAACCAATTTACTCCAGTAATTCCCTAGACAAGATGACTCAGAGATTGCGCACTGGCAGGTATCTCAATCCGCGCTCTAAATACAAGTCAAACCAGCACAAGGCTGTTCAAGTGCAGAGGCAAGAATTGCATCAAATGTGCAGCGCTTGCACCAAACACTTTTCGAATCACGATTTCGTTTTTACGCTGGTGAACTCGCAAGGCCAGATTTGGCCTTGCTGACGACAGCGACCTTTTGTGATTCTCCGCCCGCAATCCTCTGACTGGATTCAGCCTACGACCCCGGATTCTTCGGCCTGATAATTCAAGTCGAAATTACCTAGCGGCAGTTGGCGGATTCGCAGTCCCGTCGCGTCGAACACAGCGTTGGCCAGAGCGGGAGCAATTCCGGGCGTACCCGGTTCACCGGCTCCTCCGATATCATTGCCACTGTTGATAACGTATGTCTCTATAAGTGGTGCTTCGTCCATCCTGACAGACTTGTAGTCATCGAAGTTACTCTGAGCCACAGCACCATTCTCAATGCTAATCTCTCCGTGCAAGGCGGCGGTGAGACCGTAGATGATGCCAGATTCCAGTTGTGCTGCGATGCCGTCTGGCGCTACCGCTAAACCAGGATCGATTACTGCAACCACACGATCGACAGCCACCTTTCCATCTGCCACAGTCACCTCCACCACCTGGGCAACTAGGGAACCAAAAGACTCTTGCAGAGAGATACCGCGCCCTCGGCCTGCTGGCAATGGGCGCGTCCATTGTGCTTCCTCGGCAACCCGGATCAGAACCGCGAGGTGCCGCGGGCTATTCTGCAGCAATTCCGCACGAAATTCATAAGCGTCCTTGCCAGCCGCGTTGGCGACTTCATCGATAAATGACTCGGTGAAGAAACCGTGCTGGGAATGGTCCACGCTGCGCCAGGCCCCAAACGGGATATGTACCGGGCTACTTACATAACCGATATCCTGGGCTGGTACCGAATACGGAATCAACGGTGCTTCAATCGGCTCATTCTTGTTGGTATAGGTGTTTTCCCAGGCGATCAAATTGTCATCACTATCGAAAGCGGCACGAAAGCGGCTTTGCACAGCCGGACGATAAAAATCCTGGCGCACATCTTCTTCTCGTGACCAGATCAGCTGCACTGGGCGACCCACCGCTCGAGACAGCAACGCAACTTGCATCGCATAGTCGGGACGAGCTTTGCGTCCGAAACCACCACCCATAAGGTGATTATTCAGGGTGACGTTCTCAGGATCAATTCCAAGTATGCTGGCCACATCGCGGCGAAATCCCAAGGGATTCTGACAGCCAACCCAGATTTCGGCACTGTCGTTTCTCACATCCGCAGTTGCGTTCAACGGCTCCATACAGGTGTGAGCCAAAAATGGCACGTGATAGTCAGCATCGAGGACTCTAGCCGCCGATGCAAACGCGGATTCTGTTTCACCTGCCTTGCGATCAGTTTCACGCTTGGTTTTCGCGGAGATGTCGCGTTCGAACTGGGCATAGATGTCGTCACTGGACACAGACTCGAAGCCGGTCTCACTCCAGCTAACATTGAGAGCCTGCACAGCACGGTTGGCTGTCCAGTAACTATCGGCCACCACCGCTACTGCCTCAGTAGACAGCGTCTCCCCTAACATGCCACCTACGGAAGATTTCGGAATGACCACTACATCCAAGACTCCCTCAATCGCACGGGCGGCAGCATCATCGACCGATACCACGCTGCCACCGGGCACTGGAGAGCGCACGACACTCGCATAAGCCATGTCCGGTAGGCGGACGTCCAGTGCGAATTGTGCAGAGCCATCCACCTTGGCCGGAATATCACGGCGAGGCACGTACTTGCCCACAATTTTGTAGTCCGAAGGGTCCTTGAAAGCAGGTGTTTGAGAAGGCGTCATTTCCGCGACGGTTGCGGCAAACGCTGAGTAAGGCTCTCTCCTGTTGCTTGCCGCATGCACGACATGGCTATCCTCCGTAGTGACTTCTGTCACCGGCACGTCCCAAGCACTTGCAGCAGCGGTTTGCATTAATTCCCTGGTCGCTGCCCCCGCGATTCGCATGGCCATGATGCCTGTTGTGCGCACACTCATGCTGCCGCCGGTTATCTGCAGATTCAGCATATCCGCAACCCGCATCATGACACCGTCTACTGTCGGGATAGCCAGATTGGAGAAGTCGACTCCAGCAAACAGATAGCGTCTGCCTGCGGAGTAACTTGCATATTCTCCAATAGCTGGCGCTTCCTCGACCTTAACTTGGCTCCAGTCAGCATCCAGCTCCTCAGCTAACATTTGTCCTAGCGCAGTGTGAACACCCTGCCCCATTTCCGAATGTGGCACGATGGCAGTTACCACGTTGTCGCTATCCAGTTTGACATACGTATGAATAAGGCCTTCACCGCCCTCACCGAGTTTGCTGGCGAGATTTTTAACCTGGTTACCTGGTCGCATAGCGATGCCGACAACGAGGCCGCCTCCAGCCGCGATTCCAGTTGTGATGAACGCGCGTCGAGTCAGTTTAGACATGATCTACCTCCGCTACGTTGTAGAACAGTTTCTCATCAGAAGTCGAAGCAACACTGCTTGACTTAATCGCCTCGCGAATGCGGCCGTACATGCCACAGCGACAGATGTTGCCGCTCATGGCCGCATCAATATCGCTATCGCTGGGATTTGGATTGTTAGAGAGCAGCGCGGACGCGGACATCAACTGGCCTGACTGGCAGTAACCGCATTGCGGCACCTGATGTTCAATCCACGCCTGCTGCAGTGGGTGCAAATCGCCGTCGTCACCACGTAAACCCTCGATGGTCGTAACCTGCCTGCCTTCAACTCTCGAGATGGGTGTAACGCAGGAGCGCATGGCTTGCCCATCAATGTGCACCGTGCAGGCTCCGCACTGAGCAATGCCGCAACCAAATTTTGTACCTGTTAGAGCTAACTGCTCTCTTAATACCCAGAGCAGCGGCTTAGACGGATCGACATCTAAGGTCCGCTGTTCGCCATTAACCCAAAAAGAAGTACTCATTATCTCCTCCAGTCTATTCAAGGATGGAGCTCACGCAAGCCGGGCATCAAATCCAGCGGCCTTGCCTTTGCAGGAATCTTGTCACAAGGTGTGTGCAGTCTGTCGTTCGCCCGCTTTTGCTTTGAGCATACTGACACTTTAAGCTTTATTTGTCAGAATGTTCACTAAATGTTAACTTAATCCTCTCTGAAGTGCACCCACTCTATTTACAAAAACAGCATGAGCAAGCCCGAAAACAACATAGACCGCACGCAGGCCAAACGCGAGGCGGTCTATGACGCCGCTTCGGAGGTCTTCGCCTGCTATGGTTTCCGCCGCACCACCATGAATGATATCGCCCAAGCTGCCGGCATTTCGCGGCCCGCGCTTTATTTGATGTTCGACAACAAGGAAGGCCTGTTTCAGGGGCTCGCGGCATTCCGTCTGAATCAAGCCATCCAGCAAGCCCTGGGGGTCCTGGCGAGAAAGGGTGATACGAAAGAGTGTTTTATTGCGGCAATATTGGAATTTGAAAATGTATTCTACGAACCGATTGCCGATTCACCCCATGGCGCCGAGTTGATGGACATTAGTCAGAGCCTGTCTTCGGAACTCATGATGAAAGGCCTTGGCAGCTTACACACGGCGATGGCAAAGACTCTCAGCGATGCCGAAGCAGCAGGAGAATTGAATTTCTCACATTCTCCGTTGAAGCCGCGTACCTTTGTGGAATTGCTGTTTACAGGGCTTGGAGGCGTAAAAAAGAAAGCTAGCAACACTGCAGAGTTTAGAAAGATGGTGAAGCAATTGGCAGAAGTTTTTCTGCAATCAGTGTCCAAATAAAAGTATCAGGAAATTAGATGTACTCTGGGCAGCGGCGCGGCATTAAGCAGATCATTTGAAAGCAGAATGTGGTCGCAGCGCTTTCTAAGTCACATTGGAAAATGTCATAGCGCTCACCGAGTCGTGTGCGACCTTCTTTCTCCTCGCTGTGTCAGACAGCGCTCTAGCCGCAGCCCAGATTCAAACAACGTTTGAGAGTGAGCCAGTGAGCGCGCAATCCACAGATTACGCGTTGATGTAGTCCCGGCTAATCTTTGCCCTGTCCCAGCGGTATCCAATACGCTCAGACCCATCACGCTGCCAGGCAGAAGTCAGGGCAAGGGTATCCAGCAACTCCAAGCAAATTCTCGCGGCCTGCTGCAGGATCCAGAGACTGTCGACTCACTGCGAACTGTAATCAGTAGGTGAGGCTCACGCTTTAATCTGAGGTATTGCTATTCTCGCAGAGGCAGTTTGGCCCAACGATAAAACAATACTGCCTTTTTACGAATCCTCGAAACCCACAAATATTGCTGCTTCGTCCACTGACTTTCTGTCAGAGACAACCGCATTGGCGGGAAAGCTGTCATCCGGAAAGCCCATAGCGACACAGATCATAATGACTTGGTCATCTGGAATGCCCGCGTGCTGTCGCACGACGGGGGATTGCATGATGCCCTGACTGTTGATGACACATCCCAAACCCCGCGACCAGGCAGCATTGACCAGGGCATTGGTGACGCCCCCACAATCGAAGGGGGCGATATCGCCGCCGTGAATGGCTCTATCATACGTCACGACGACTGATACAGGCGCATCGAACTGGCGAAAGCCTCTGAGTACCCAGCTCTGCCTTGCTTCTTTGTCGTCGCGCTCAATGCTCATCACCTTGAACAATTGCTTGGCTATGCCGATCTGCCGCTCGCGATGTATACCCTCATATGCACCATGATTCCGAAATTCGCGAGAATCAGGCACACCGGCCAAGTTGCGTTCTGTGTTGCCGGCACGAATCTTGTCCAGCGGTTCACCGGCAACAATATAGAAATTCCAGGGTTGAGTGTTCAGTGATGTAGGGGCCCGCATAGCCATCTCGATCACTTCTTTTATCAAGGGCTTCGGCACTGCTCTGTCGAGATAACCGCGAATACTGCGCCTACCCAAAACCACATCATCGTATTCCATCAAATTTCATCCATTCATTCCAGGCACACTGAATCTAAAACATCAGCGTGACCGAGTTTGTTATTGGCCTCATTAATTGTACAACGAAAAACGCCGCGATCCAGAGAAAGGACCAAGGCCCGTGGAATGAAAAATTTTTGCCAGTCAATTGCAAAGCAACAGAGAAGCCCGGCTCCATCCGCATGCGCCAGTTTCTCCTGCATGCAGCGCGGCGGGCCGTGGCAAAATTCCAATTGAACCAGAAGTGATAACTGAATAGCAATCGGCGTGACCCACCCACGCACTGTCCCTGCTATTGCTGAACCAGTCACAACAGGTCATGTTATTGCCCTTGGGAATGCCGCACGGTCTTTCTAGGCCTCAGTGAACAGGCCGTGATCAGAGAAATCAGGATCACCATCGATGCGTGAAGCGATGACTACCTTGACAACGCCTGACTTAAATCACTGTCGATTACACGCCGTGAGTAGCTAGAAGTTGGGCCACGGAAACAGGTCAAGCGGCGGCACATCTAGATCCACCTCGTTACCCCTGGCCATCACAAAAGTCGGTTGCATCAAGGCTGACAAATTCTCCAGCGGACTGCTGCTGACTGCGATAATATCGGCGTCTTTACCTGTTTCAATGGTTCCAGTCACATCGGTCAAGCTCATCAGGTCAGCGGCGTTTACCGTTGCCGCAATGAGAATTTCCTGTGCAGGCATACCGGCCTCATTCATCAGCACAGCCTCGTATGCATTTGTACCATGATCATTAACCCCTGCATCGGTGCCGTAAGCAATTTTCACGCCGCGCTCGTGGGCAATCCGCAATGCATTACGCATGACTGGCCCGACCTCAAGCGCTTTCTGCCGCACTGCTGGGATAAAGAACTCAGGCTGTTCTGTTGCGATACGCTCAACGGTGTGTCCAGCTATCAGTGTCGGTACCAAATAGGCGCCAGTTTGCACAAATAGGTCAGCAACTTCAGCGTCAAGATACGAGCCATGCTCAATGGAATCCACGCCTGCGCGCAGCGCCGCCATCATGCCAGATTTACCATGGGCATGGGCCGCCACCTTACGACCCATGGCATGGGCGGCCTGCACCAAGGCTATTTGCTCTTCATCGGTAAACTGCTGCTCGGTGCCCGTAGCGGTCTGGCTCAGCACACCGCCAGTGGCGACATATTTGATGTGATCAGCACCAAACTTCACCTGAGTGCGCACGGCTTTGCGACATTCCGTCACGCCGTCACAGACGCCAGTATGCGGATGGGGAAAAATATCATCACGGAATCCGCCACCGTCGCCGTGACCACCGGTAGGCGTAATGCCCTGACCCGCCGCACGAATGCGGGGGCCCATGACGATACCCTGATTGATCGCATCCCTAAGCGCGAAGATGGCATTTCTGGCACCCCCAACATTACGAATCGTGGTGAAGCCAGCACGCAATGTACGCATGCCAAATTCGTAACCCATCAAGGCGCTCATTTCATTTGATCGAGTCACCCTGACTTCACGCGGATTAGGTTCCTGCTGACTGAGAATATGGGTGTGGGAATCTATCAAGCCCGGCAGAACAAACTGATTACTAAGATCGATTACGCGAGCATTCGCTGTGCCGGTCACTTCCCCTGGAGAGACATAACCATCAAGAATATCGACAATGATACTGTTCCTGACAATGATGCTTTGCTCGCTTTGTACCGCTTCCCTGGCATCCGCCAGCAAGGTACCGGCGTGAATTATTTTCCACTGATCGCCAACTTGTGCATATAGCGATGTACATAAACTCAACGCCAAACTGCCAACTAGTTTTCTCACGATTCTGTCCTCACCTGTTATTTCTCGTATCTTTTTACTTTGTTTATTTGATCACCAACCAAGCTGTGGCTAGGATCAGCCGCAAACCAATAGGTGGCAGCAAATAATCGCGACGGGCCGTCACTATCAACGACGCCAAAGCGCGAGCGCGGATCAGAATTCAAGTTACTCGGCAATGTCCATGCCTACCTGATCGAAAGGTGGCGTGGACGAGATTAAGCTAACAATTAAAATAGCGCTTTGGCGCCTAACCCTCACAACGGGTTTAGAGCCGTTCTCGTCCCAAGGTGCCTCGAGGAACTCGGTAGCCCGCATCATGGACATAGTCAGGACCAATGGACGCGAGGGTGGGCGTACCGCTACCGCGCATGGTGATGAGCAACTCGCGATTTAGCAGATCCAGGACTCTTTCCACGCCCGCCTGACCAAAGGCGCCAAGCCCCCAGCAATAAGGCCGACCCACACCTACAGCGGATGCACCCAGCGCCAGAGCCTTATAAATATCCGTGCCACGTCGGAAGCCGCTGTCCACGATAACGGGAACTCTGCCATTCACCGCCGCTATTATTTCTGGCAGGCATTCGATAGTACCCAGCTCAGATTCAACGGCGCGACCACCGTGGTTAGAAACCCAAACTGCATCTGCTCCATTCTGCACAGCAAGTGCCGCATCTGGCCCAACCTCAATACCTTTAATAATGACATTCATATTCGTGACTTCTTTCATGCGTCCAATGGCATCCCAGGTCAGAGCCGGATTGTTCAGGCCTACACCCCGCATATCCAAACCATCAAAAATAGGTTTGGCCTGACCGGTATGGCAATTAGAGCAGGTGCGATCATCATCGCGCATCATGATTGACTGGGTTTCCGTGTTACGCCCACCGGGCAGATCGATCGTTAGGCAAACCGCCGTGCAGCCTGCTGCTTCTGCCCGCTGCAGCATCGCAACGGTATACTCCCAGCGCGTGGTGGGGTAAAGCTGATGCCAGATAGGGGCTCCCCTGGCTTCCGCCACAGCTTCAACTGCCGTCGATGATTGTGTGGACAATACCATATGATGCCCTTTTGCAGCGGCAGCACGTGCTGTGCCTAATTCCGCTTCAGCGTGATAGGCACCCTGACTTCCGACCGGGCAAAGAAAGATGGGCGAACTCGCCTTTGTGCCAAGGATATTTACATTGGTATCTGTTTCGCTAACATCCACTAGTCTGCGAGGTTTGATTTGAAAACGCGTAAATCCATCTCGATTCGCGCGCAACGTGTTGTCACTGTCCACTCCTGTCGAGAGGTATCCCATGTGCGCAGGTGGAATATTCTTGCGCGCCACAGCCTCCATCTCAAAAACATTAATCACCTCTGAGGGATTCTGCAGACGTTCACCCAACACTTCTTCGACTTCCTGCGCAAAAGCAGAATAAGTTGTTAGTAGAGGGCTGGCCGCCAAAAACTTTAGCAAGCCTCGACGATCAAGCCGCGGATCACGACGATTCTCAGGTTTCATTTTAAATTCTTTGGACATGGGCTTCTCCAACTGCTGCGAGGCTGCTTGTTTTCGTATCATTCGTTTGTGAAATGGGAGCGTCAGATGAGCACTATCGAGGTGTCGCTGAAACAGCGGCCTGGCGCATTCCCGGTATCCTAAAATTAGCCTTGTCACGTGGGCTTGTCCAGCCTTGGGCCAGTTAAGATAGAGCCTCGCGGCTTCCCACATAATGAAGCCAGGGCCTTACATCCGAAAAAAGTAAAGATTTGACTTACTCTGGCGTCGCTTATAATCTAAAAATGTTCACAATGAAGAAGAAAACCTGTTATGAAGACAATAACAACAATCATCCCAGTAGCGATGATTCTGCTGTGTACGCAAGCCAATGCTTGCGACGAATTCACGCCTGACCAGGCCTTCCAATCAATGTTAAGCCTCGAAGGTTCATGGACTGGCGAAGCGCAGGTCGTCCCCGTAGGGCAGGACAGGGCTGATGTAAGTGTTTCTGAAACTAGCGTGTCATTCAAAAACATCGGAAATTCTACAGTTATGCAAACTTTTGCGGCAGGAACACCCGCAGAGATGGTGAGTATGTACCACCAAAATGGCAAGGATGAGCTTATCCATACGCACTATTGCGCCATCGGTAACCAGCCCTCTATGGCATTCGTTACTACCAACGAATCCGGAGTGATCGATTTTAAGTTTACCGAAGGGACGAATATGGATGTGAATAGTGACGCCCATGCCCACCACAGTATGATCAAGTTTATAGACGAAAATACGTACGAATCCCGTACTGAGAACTGGAGCGGTGGTAGGCTCGTGTCGATACGCTACACATCGATGAGAAGAGATCCATAGCGTAGCCCGTACTTTTCAGAATCTAAATCATAGGAAGGCGCCAACTATTGGCGCCTTCTTCGTTATAGAAGTTTAATTCCCAGAAATCCTATCCAAGCGCTTGTAAGAGCTCGTGAATCTAAATGATTGAAATCTGCGTTGTTTAGGGTCATGGCACAAACCGAGCAGATTGAGTTATGAGTTGGCAACTACTTTTGGCAATAACAGCTACTTTACCAGCGCTGATTATCGCATCGGTGCTGATAGCATGTGTTTTCTACCGGCGCTATCGAGTTTTCCAGTTCAACCAAAAGCAGTACCTTGAAGGACCTCGCCATATCAACCATCCCAAATGCCGGTGCCATTTCTGCAAGATGGAGAATGAGATGGGTTTTTAATGGACTCTAAAGTTATCCTGCGAACCTGTTGTTAATTAGACTAACTTTGGATCTGAAGCTGGCGTCGACTCCACTGAACTCTCCATTCATAGGCATCAGGTGATAAGTTCCTGGCGCGCAGTAGTTCGACCCCCAAGATCAACCTCAAGACCATACCTAACATCTAATCTAACTATCAAAAATCTGCTCTCTCCGCGGGCTGCTACCAAATATCACACTGGCAGCTCGGGTGTTTTTTTCCTATAGTACGCTCGGCGCTGTCAATCTGAAAACGCTTTTGCGATGGCTTACCTCACGTGCAGTCCTTACTCTCGACATGCGCGCTAAAACAACAACACCAAATCACCAACAATAGGCACATACTATGGAAGCGTATATTGGCGAATTACTCGGCACCTTTATTTTGATTCTGGTTGGCCACAGCGTGAACGCAAACGTGTCCCTCGCAAAAACCAATGGCAACAATAGCGGCTGGATCGTCACCACCTGGGGTTGGGGCATAGCCGTTTTTATCGCGGTCTTCATGACAGCCGATATAAGCGGCGCACATATCAACCCGGCTGTCACCATTGGGCTGGCCTCAGCAGGCAATTTCGAATGGGCGCTTGTGCCAGGCTACATCGCCGCGCAGATGATCGGTGCGTTTGTGGGCGCTCTCTGCGTGTGGCTGCAGTTTCGCGATCACTTCGATGAAACAGAGGACCCAGCCGCCAAGCTCGGCGTTTTTAGCACTGCCCCCGCGATTCCGAACACATCGATCAACCTCTTTTGCGAGACTATTGCCACCTTTGTTCTGGTATTGGGCGTGCTTTACATCGCGGCGCCCGACGTGGGGCTGGGAGCGCTGGATGCACTGCCTGTCGGTTTGCTGGTTTTTGGCATCGGTATGGGCATGGGAGGTACCACTGGCTATGCGATCAATCCTGCAAGGGACCTCGGGCCAAGGCTGGCCCACGCTGTTGTTCCAATCAAAGGCAAGGGCTCAAACGACTGGGGATACGCTTGGATCCCGGTGGCGGGACCAACACTCGGCAGCATCATTGCGGCTGTGGTTTATCGTATTTTGCCGTTCTAGGCCAACTAAATCGAAAGCTGCTGCCCAAAAGCTGCCCCCGAGGGAATCAAGGCGTGCGCGGTTCAGTAAAACGCATTTCCAGCTGCGCGATGCCCTCGCCGTCAATCGTAACCACGTAGACGCGGTCGTAGATGTTTTCATCCAGAGATTGAAAATCCGTTCCCACCAAATGATTTACGAGGATAGGCGTCGTATTTGAGTGGCCAACAACCAAAGCTACTCCTTCAAGCTGGCGCAGTTGCTCGGCGAACTCCTGCAGTGTATTTCCATCGTACTGGGCGACCGAAAGCTGATGAAAATCCGCTGCTGGCTCCGCCGTGAGCATGGTGCGATTAAACGGCGTGGAGTAAATGTATTTAAGAGGCTCTGGCTCCAGAATTTCCGCAATCGCTAACGCTCTGCGCTCACCCAATTCCGTCAGAGCCGATTGCTGAGACTGGTCGACTTTCTCTGCGTGCCGAACCAGGAACAGTTTCAGCTGCTCTTGCGCCAAAGACGGCTGGGCTATGAACAGCGCAACAAACAAAAGCACATTCACACAAAAAGCTAATGTTAATTTCATAACTTCTCTCCCGAAAGTAATTTAGCCAACTCTAGAAGGATAACATGCCCTCGCAATCGACCTGAAACCAGCATCCCGCCGGTTTTGGGATCTTGAATTAAAAATTCTTGGCGAGCAGATTTCCAGAGGTTTAGATATCCTAGCGCTCCATCTCCCTGAGCTCAGTTTATTGGGACTCGGCCTTTACGAATTTAGGTTCACCGGATTCGTGGGCTGCGTCAAACTCTTGGTTTGCGCGTTTACTGAGATTGGTTTACCTTGAGAAGTCTCCTGAATAACAAGAATAAGATTGAGTCCTTCCATGGCCACGACCACGCGCTGGAGCAACCGCTTTTCCTTTCTTATGGTGGGCATAGGCGCTGCTGTCGGCCTCGGCAATCTTTGGCGCTTCCCTTTCCAGGCCGGCGAGAATGGCGGTTCCGCTTTCGTGCTGGTCTACCTGCTTTGTATCGTAGGCATTGTGTATCCAGTTCTCATCGGCGAACTCGCAGTAGGCAGGCATATGGGGCTATCGGCCGTAGGCTCTACCAAGGAGATGTCGCGAAATGCTGGTCGCTCACCCTGGTGGGGACTAGTAGGGGGCATTGGTGCATTCGCTACCTATATGGTGCTCTGTATTTACGGTGTTATTTCAGGGCGGGTGCTGGCGTTTGCAGTAGCCGGTTTCAGCGGTGGATATATAGAGGGCGCGATGCCAGCTATTTATGGGACACCGCTGCGACAGTTTTTCTGGCAGTCCCTTTTCATGGCTATAACCGTTGCTATCGTTTTACGAGGGCTCCATAAAGGTATTGAGTGGTTCTCTCGCATTGCCATGCCTGCATTTTTTATGATACTCGCCTTGCTAGCTTCCTATTCCCTCAGCGTGGGTAATGCCGAGGCAGCCCTCGAGTATCTGCTTAGCCCAAGATTTGGCGAACTAACCCCGCAAGTCATGCTTGCCGCCTTTGGTCAGGCGTTTTTCTCAGTTGTTGTGGGTGGTGCAGCCATGCTGACTTTTGGCGCCTTTATGGACAAGAAAGCCAATATTGCTTACGACGGACTGGTTATCGCCACCTCGGATACCATCGTGGCCATGGTCGCCGGACTGATGATTTTTCCCATTGTTTTCCAATTCAGCCTCGACCCGGCCATGGGTATGGGACTGATCTTCAGCACCATGCCTCTGTCATTTCTGCAGATGCCCGCGGGGTCATTAGTAGGTGGACTGTTTTTCAGTCTTGCGGCACTGGGTGCCCTCACTTCCTCGATCGCGATGCTGATGCTCGCTGCGGTGGTCGTGGAGGAGCAAATCAAGCTCCCGCGCAAAACCGCTGTACTGGCACTCGGTGCTATAGCCTGGACAGTAGGCGCCATAAGCGTGTTCTTCCCCCATCTAAATGAGGAAATAGATTTCTTCTCAGGACAGGTCATGATGCCAATCGGCGGTATTCTGATCGCCGTTTTTGCGGGATGGGTTGCGCCGCAAGAGGTAATGCGGACAGAATTACCTGAGCTAAATGAAACCCTGTTTTGCGCCTGGCGATTTATTGTAAGGTACATGGCACCTATATTGGTAGGCGGCGTTCTAATATTGGGTGTCTCAGCACGCTTTTAGTGCTTTTAAACTCTGCGTCAACTCTTGCCCAAGGTTTCTGTTTGATTACGCGGGTACATTAGCGCTGTGGATTCGCCAAGTCCGCCTCCGCGGCGATAAAGCCAAATGCACTCCAGCTAGAACCCGAGACTATGCTTTCAAGCAGTTCATCGGAACGCAGCTTGTCGCCGTTGTAATAGAAGTAGTTTGCGATTCCGTAGGCTACAGCGGCATTGCTTGGATCATCACCATTAGCGGCCATCATGTCTTCAATTTCCAAGTCCCCTTTATAGAGCAGGCAGAGCTGGTGGTAACTCATGTTCTCAATGATATTCATATCAGCCGAAATCTCATTGAGCGCCATCAATGCTCCAGCGTCATTGCCCATGCGGCGGAGAGTCATGTAGATCCAATGAGTAGTGGAAACCAGATTGTCATCATAGCCACCCACACGGAAGCCATTGCGAAAAGCAGATAACGCCCGCGGCCAATCCTGCTGTAAGTAATAAGCGAGACCAAGGTGGTACCAGACGTTTCCCTGGGTTGTCGTCAGGGGAATATTCTGGACATTGGGCAAGCCATCTGGCTCCACTGCAACCTCGAATCCCTGCATCAATTCAGCCGCCCGCTCAAAGTCTGCGATAGCGCGATCAAATTCGCGGATAGAAATGTAACGATGGCCACGATGGCGATAAAAGCGCGGGTCTTCGGGAAATTTGTCCACACCCTCTGAAAAGATTTTGATGGCCCGTCTATAATCGCCCGCATAAGCAGTGTGTCTGCCAAGCCAGATGAGATTGCCCGCGTCACTGGGATCAGCTTCGTAATCCGCTGTCGCAGCCTCAAGATTAGCCACGGTGCCGGCACTGGGATCGGCAGCGTAGAGCGCCTCTCCTTCCAGTGACAATGCCTGGACGCCAGCAGGCACACTCGACAGCAACTCCGCAGCACTGAGGCTGAAAGAGATAAGGCCGCCATATACAATTAAGACGGATGAAAGAAATAGTCTGGTGCTGTTCAATTAATGCTCTCCAGTTGCTGTGGCTACTGAAACGAATTCATGCTGATTCTAATTGTCACCAAGAATCTAGCCCTCGCCCACATAGCAGTTAAACCCAACTCGTCTGCTACTGACTAAAAATTACAGGATTATAGAGAGTGGAGGCTAATTGAGCTCAGGCTGAGGTATGAACTCTGAGCCATCTTCATAAATAATCTTTTGCAAATACATGGTGTTATCTCGACGCCCTTTACGACCAGTGGCGGTGATATTCGATCCGATTTCCAGGTGCTCCAGTGTAACCCCCTGCCTCTTCAGAGTAGTTCTGGCACCGGACTCAATTAACCAATACGTTTCATTGCCTGCTGAGTCGGTATTTTTGATCAATACCGAGGCATGGGGATTCACAAATCGCACCCGTTCGATAACCCCCTCAACAGAAATGATGTCTTGAGTAAAGTTGGCATTGGTAGAGTGATGCGCGCTTAGCGCCGCTGACAATAGCAACACACAAAGTGCCAACACCAATTTTACCCTGCTAATTTGCAGGTTCTTCATCAGCTGCCCCACTATTATTGTCATTAAGTTCCAGAAACCAGTCGTAGTTGGCGTCCGTGCATTCATAGAGATCAACATCCTCAGCATCAATGCGCCTGAAAAAATACTCCAACACCAAGGGTAGCTCATACAATTCATTATCCCTATACGTATGGGTGATATGCAGAATATCGTCCTCCACAATCAACTCTTCGATTGCAACAGTGTTAGCGCCCTGCGGAATGCCACGGGAAGTCCGTATGTATCCCGGCGCATGATTACGAGATTCTACAATGAGTTTGCCTGCCTCATACCTGGCAAAGGAAGAACCCATTTCCGGAAAATAAGTGCCGGCCAGGTTACTGGTACTAGGCTGGTTTGTCAGTGCAGACTCATCGCTTATGGGAATATCGCGACGCAAATCAAACAGTTCATAGCTGATTGCGATGCTATCTTGCCGCTCTTCAATCTTGATGCGGGAATTGGGATTAGCCCAGATACGCGATACGCTGGCTGGCGTGCAATAGAGGCTGGGGTCATCTTCCAGCAAGTCATAATCACTTCTGATCTGCTCTCCCGCTGCAGTAAGACGGATTTCGCTTTCCGTGCCTGGCCCACTCAACAGCCAGACCCCACTGATGGCAGTCTGACCCTGCACAAGGGCGTTGAAAAGCAGGGCAGTAACGGCAAGCGTGATTGTTTTCATTATTTTCCTCGCTTGAGACTTCGGCACGAGTATCAGAATAGCACTGATTGCCATCGGAAACGTTAGCATAATCCTACCAAAATGGAATCCGGGCGCTGCGCGGGATTTTGTCACGAGTGGGCTCGGGAAGTGCGAGTACTGTATGGCGGTGTGAACCATCCGGGACACGGCAGCGTAACGCGTTAAGAGCCAAACACAACGTGGTCACTTAAATATTAAACGCCGCCGAGGGAAAATCATGCTAAAACGACTTGTAATATCCTTAGCCCTTCTCGCCACTGCTGCAACCAGCCTTGCGGAATCACCCGCCGACGGTCAGTGGAACTTTTACATGACTAGCCAAATGGGTACTGTAGACGCCGTTGTCACTATGCTGACTGGAGATGGGACGCTGACTGGAGAGTTCGACCTCGGCAATGGGCGCAAGTGGGCAATCGAAGACGGCACCATCGAAGGTAACCGGATCAAGTTCAATATTAATCGGGATGGCGCAGCCATGACCTACGTAATGGCTGGCACTATCGAAGGTAACAAGGTCAACGGCACTGCGTCAGCATGGGGCAGCACGGTGACCTGGGGCATGTCACGGTAAAGCCACACTAGATTTCACCGATGACTCAATTCTAGCTGTCATCAGTAGGCGGAGTATCGCCAAATTCGCGCTGCCCCAGTTCGTCCTTCTATTTCCAGCTCCTGCTTCGCACTCGTCCTCTAATTAGACCGACAAACAAAATTTCACGTACGATCCAGCGGTCGTTCGACTACCCCTTTTTGTTGTATGCTTCGCCGCTGTCAATTTCAGTAGGCACGACTTTTGCAAAACGACCATTCCCAGCATCCTTTGCCCCAGGCTTTCGCTGTTGCCAGTCTGGGAATTGCAACCTTTGCCGGTATGGATGTGATGATGAAGGGCTTGGCACTGGAACTAGGCGCCTATAACGCCATATTCTGGCGCAGCACATTCACTATAGTGCTAGCTGGTATCCTCTNCTGGTGGCAGCGCACATCCTGGCCAAGTCTGGCTGTGCTGAAGCTCCATGCCTTGCGTGGGCTCATCGTTGCCATCATGGCCTTTCTATTCTTCTGGGGGCTCAAGTATCTGCCAGTAGCGGAAGCCATTGGATTATCCTTCATCGCGCCATTGATCGCGCTTTACCTGTCAGCGGTGATACTGCACGAGCACATTAGCAAACGCGCAATCATGGCTTCGGTCATTGGCTTAATAGGTGCAGTTGTGGTTNTAGGGGGGCGCTTAAGCGGTGAATATGACCAGGATATGAGCAAAGGTGTTGCCGCGATACTCTGCTCCGCCTTACTGTACGCCTATAATCTCATTCTGCAGCGCCAACAGGCCCTTGTGGCGAACCCATTTGAGATTGGTTTCTTTCAGAATTGCGTGGTGATCATCTTGTTTGGTCTGCTGTCTCCATTTCTTGCGCAAGTGCCACCGCTAACCATCACACCCAATCTGTTCGCCGCAGCGGCGCTGGGATTAGTTTCTATGCTAATGATGTCTTGGGCCTACGCAAGGGCGCCTGCCAGTGCATTGCTACCCGTTGAATATACAGCGTTCGGTTGGGCGGCCCTGCTGGGTTGGCTGATTTTTGCGGAACAAGTCACCCTGACCACGCTGCTGGGAACGGGCTTGATTGTTTCCGGTTGCCTGGTAGCAGCTTGGCAAACTCAGGAACGCTTGGACCACGCGGAGACAAAGGCACTTTAGCAAACGTCAAGAATGCAGCACTGACGCGGTAGCAGTTTAACCTCCACCCTTCTTGCGCAAACTGGCCAAGCCAGCAAATCCCTGGCGCTCTTTCTCATGACTAAGATAGAGCTCATGCGGATTACGCCANACCACAGCTTCCCATTGGTCGGCTGGCCCAATACTCAAGAAGTGTTTGTTGTCCCAATCTACGCCAGCNTCAGAAGTTGGCGCCCACCAGAGGCGCGCGCCTCCACCGAAACCCGCACCTCCATAGGAAAGCAGAATCAATTCCCCGGTCTCAGGATTGATGTCCGCCGCCGTCACCAGGGAACCCACTGCCAGCGTTTGCGCTCTCGCTACTCTGTAAGTTCCGGGCAATTTGGGTAAGCGATACAGGTTGCTGTTGCCGTCACCGCGATTCTTAGTAAACAGCCAGAGCTCTGAGCCGCGCACTGCCAATGCCTCAGAATCAAAGTTATGCGANCCGCGATGACCGGACTTATAATCAGCATAGCGCAAGGTGATGACATCTGCATTGACGCTGTCTTGTTCGAGAGTCGGGATAGGCACGCGGTAAATGCTAAACTCACTGCGGCTGTTAAGATTGTTGCCGGTATCGGCAATGTACAAATAGTCTTCATCCTGAGCGAGCGATTCCCAATCTGTGTTTCGGCTGTTCAGCACTGTTACTTTGGCAAGCAATTCACCACTTTCCGACAACCCAAACAATACCGGATCATTACCGCTATCGTTGAGCGACCACAGCACGCTGTCGTGAAAGGCTAACGCAGAACTTTCATCAAGCACTGCCGAGAATCGTGTAACGCTTTGCACCATGATATCTGGTGCCTCCGCAGGCTCGCAGCCAGACAGGCAAGCCGTCAAAACGAGCGCTACAGTTTGCGTCATCTTGCTATACACAGAAAATATCCATATCAGTTGCTGAACTCAGCGCGAGCGCGCCAGGACAATAGCGCAAGGGCAACAAAAAATGCGGCAACCACGGTGCCCGATATCAGGCCGCCGCTACGCGAATTCAGCAAGCNCCAGATAAACATGCCTAATGCGATTTGCAGCAAATAGACTATGGCCCATGGATGCATCCAGCGCTTCATTTTCCAATAGCCGTAGGTAGCAGCAGCATAAACAATCCAGTGCAGTACACCACCAGCTTTGGCCGCCCAGCTAGTAAACAACACCCCGAACCAGACTTCCTGATCCTCGCTGAGCGGCTTCAGCAAGACATCCCAGGGGAGATAAATAAAAGTCATATAAACACAAAACATAAAGATCGTGTTCATCCACAGCGGGCGCATCGCCACCTGCTGTCTAATTACTGCGATTGTGCTCACGCTACACTCTCTCTGAAAAGATGGATATCGAGGTTAAGGCGAATCCCGGCAAACTGCAATGCAACGTCAGCTCAGCGTGTCACNTCCATAGCNTCAGTGTTTCGGCTATATGTGTGCTGTTAACCTNAACTACAAGCTACGCAACACGACAACAGTGTTANNATAAGGNTAGCNAGTTTTGTATCTATCACCAGTTTGCTTTTTCTGGTTTATTCATGCNTCAGCGCAAAATNTCCTCAACTGCAGTACCAGCGCGATACTTCCCGNACGGCTTCCTNATCTTGCTAATCCTCGCCGGTAGTTCATCAGGGCTTGCCCAGACCCAATGGCAAAACCTGAACCCAACNTGGCTGTCAGACGTCATGCCAGCCGCAGCCAGCTTCTCTGNAAAAGCCGGTGACCCGCCNGTTATTCGCGCCTATCGCAGTGCTGCCCGGGAACAAATTATAGGATATGTGTTCACCACGCCCGACGTGCCACCAGAGGAGCTTGGTTTTAGCGGCACTATTCATATGCTAATAGGTATGGATCTGGAGGGTGTGCTCACCGGCGTGAAAATCCTACACTATGATGAGTCATATAAATCATTCCGGGGTGATTTTATCGGCAACTCAGGTATCGCCTCGGGGCTTGTCGGAAAGTCCGTCGGGGACGAATTCCGGCTTGGTGAAGATGTTGATGCCATTAGCCGCGCCACCATTACCAGTTGGGCACTAGCTAGAGGCGCGCGCAATGCTGCTCGGCGTATAGCTGAAAATTATCTAACAGAATCTGATTTTGGTATCGAGGCGAGCTACGAGATTTCAGCGCTGCAGGAAATTGAGCAGAAGAACTGGCAAGCGTTGCTAGCAGAGGGATTTATAAGGGAATTCAGCACCACTATTGATGAGGACAGAGCATTACGTTTTTCTGTGATGTATATGGGCCACGGTCGGCTCGGCGAAATGCTGATCGGAGCGAGGGATTATTCGAATCTTGAGCGCGCTCTAAGTGAACGTGGCACAGATGGCAACCTGTTGCTGCTTGGCATGAGTGGCAGCACGGCGCGCATGCAACAAAGACGCTTGGCGCTGGCGCAGGATGGTGAAGTCTACCCTAGCACCGAAGGGTCAATACTGTTCGCTGGTACCGGCAGTGCCGGCAAACTAAGCGCTAGAGCGGGCCTCGCCGTGGCCATGGTCATGGATGCCAAAATAGATCCTCAGCAACCGTTTCGCGTGGTTTATGGTACGGGACCGGTGGGCAATGAGTTTGTCAGTCAGGATGCCGTCCAGTACATCATGCCACCCGACCTAGCTGAATTCCTGTTTGGTACTGAACCCGGCCTGACACAGGATGACAATGGTTCACGCTTGGCTGGCCGCTTGGCCTTGATTATTGTCAGTCTGACGCTGTTGCTGGTGGCAGGGGTTCATATTCACCGTAAGCTTCCGACTCCGTAGTGTCGACCGGAACAGGTTTCACTAATTAAGTCTGAGGACTGTTCAGTCAGTGCCAAAAGTCTCGGGAGTCAGGTTACCTCGGAGCTGGTTCCTTGTGGAATCCTTTCGGCTTTTTTTTGTCGGGAGACTCCACGAATTCTACCGCTGCAGCGATTGCGTCGCGCCGCGTGTCGAAGTATTGGTCTTTNGGAATCACGTCACCCATCAGATCGGTTAGCATGGTTCGGATAGCATCATTCATGCCCGATATATAAACCAGTTTGTTCGACATTTTACCGTCGTTGGTGATGGTTTCCACCGCTCGGGCAGCGGAGACATCGATAAACGGCACNTGGGCAAAGTCAAAAATCATCACNTCACTGACCCCTTNNGACTTTTCNCGCACCTGGTGCCCAACGTCTGCAGCAGCACCAAAGCTNAGCGGGCCGTCAAAGTCGAAGACATTGATACGATGATGAGAATGAGTCATCAGCTCAGCTTCTTCTTCGCTGAAGTTAATAGCTAAGCCATCTTTTGTTATATCCCGCAGCTGCTTTAATTGTTCATCGGCAATCTGTTTCACAAATGCCAGCGAGGCCAACACTACCCCTGCTAAGACTGCAGTAATCAGGTCAACGAAAACTGTCAGACCAAGCACCATAAGCATCAGAGCAAGGTCCCAGCGAGGACCACGATGGGCTTTCAGAATATAGGCTCGATCAACAATGTCATAGCCAGTCTTAATCAGGATTCCCGCCAGCACTGTGTGCGGAATAGATGCAGCCAAAGGTGCCAGAGCAATCACAATAGCTAACAGCAATAAGCTGTGTACCATGCCGGAAATCTTGGTGGATCCACCAGTTCTGATATTGATCACGGTGCGCATGGTAGCGCCAGCACTGGCGATGCCGCCGAACAAGCCGGCAATCACGTTACCCACGCCCTGGCCAATCAACTCCTTATTGGAATTGTGGCGCGTACGGGTCATATTATCAGCCACCAGTGAAGTCAGCAGGCTGTCGATCGACCCCAGCAGAGCCAGAATCACTGCTGCCTCAAAAACCACCAGCAAAGAGTCCTGATTTAGCCTCGGCATAATAAAACTAGGCAGACCAGTCGGGATATCNCCAAGAACTGGTGCGCCGGTAATAAACAGGCTAGCCACTGTGCCAATGATCAGCGCAGCCAGTGGTGCCGGAACAAACTTGGCAAATTGCGCTGGCCACTTGAATACCACCAACAGGGTCAGCACACCAAGAAACAATGCTGCCAGATTGGGATCCATGACTGCGCCTGGAATTTCGACGAGAGCCGGTATTGTGCCGCTGCCTTCAGGCTCATGACCGAACAGTCGGCTAGTCTGGAGCGCAATAATGATGCAGCCAATCCCAGTCATGAAACCNGAAATTACGGGATAAGGAACCAGCCTGATGTATTGGCCGAGTCTGAATACGCCAAAGGCGACTTGTATTACACCGGCCAATACTACTGTGGTGAATACCAATGAGGGATTGCCGTCCAAAGCAGCATACACCCCAGCAAAAACTACCACCATCGGGCCAGTTGGCCCTGAGACCTGCGAGCCTGTGCCACCGAACAGCGAAGCAAAGAAGCCGACAAAAATGGCACCGTAAAGACCCGCGATTGGCCCGGCTCCAGACGCCTCTCCGAAAGCAAGCGCCAATGGCAAAGCCACAACGCCGGCNGTTACGCCGCCAAACAAGTCGCCTTTAAGNTCCTCGGTTTTAAAATTAATCATNNAGACTTTCCTGCTCCGCGTAGGATTTTTCGAACTAGATATGAATCATTATGTTGCCACTGTCACNACTCGTTCGTATTTCATGGTAGGAAAGGGAGTGACGAGTGATGCAGAACTATCCTCAGATTCCCATCCTCATCTTTTTTGTACCCCCAGCTTTTATCCACCTTGGTAATAGCTCCATTTTTATCAGTAAAACTGACCCACCCCATCCACAATGCGACATCACCCTGGATAAAACTCTCAGACGTCTCAGAGACCACCTCGCGCCACCCTTTGATTCCGAATCCTCCATCTAAGGGATATTTGTCGCTATGACCAACAAAGTATGCCAACGCCCCTTCTTTGGAGGGGCGGAAAGTCTGTACACCGCTCGCCATTGTTGGTTTGAACAGCACAGGACCCTGCGCATAACCGTAGACACTATCAATCGCTTTACTAGCCAGTTCTCGAGCTGCTTGAATTCCGTCTTCCTCAAATGCTAACGAGATCTCTATCAATGCATTGCCCCAAGATTCTCTTGCTTGCTCCAGTTCCGATTCTGTAATGCTTAAACTCATGATAGCCACCCCTAAAAAACTGTTTAACTTTGCGATGAAACTTTTNTTTAGAATTCTAAACAAAAGCGATATATAAGAATATTGATAAAAATGTATTTTCGTTATAGATTTTATCTATATTACGGCTGCAGGGTCATTTTTGATGCATACAATTGAAAAACTCTCGCTCAAGCAGCTTCAATACTTTGCGGCCGTCGCAGAGTACGGGAGCTTTCGACAAGCTGCATTCGGGCTAAACATCACACAGCCAACTTTAAGCAACCAAGTCGGCGTTATGGAAAAAATGCTTAAGATTCAATTATTTGAGAGAAGNCGCAAGGGCATTANCCCAACACCTGAAGGACGCGAACTGTTGTCGAGCGCAAGGCGGGTTCTTGAGGAGGCGCAAGGATTTGCAACTCAAGCTTCTATCCTTGCTGGCGGCGGCATGGGCACTTACAGACTAGGAGTTACCCCTACGCTTGGCCCCTATCTGCTGCCCCACATACTAAACCCTTTGCATGATCGCCATGCCGATCTCAAGCTTTATGTTCGAGAGGACACACCGAGCGACCTGGAAACTGGCTTGATTAACGGACAACATGATTTGATACTCACCACNNTGCCCATTATGTCCAATGAGCTGATAGTNGCACCNCTATTTCGAGAGCCTCTGAAGCTAGCGCTGGCCAAAGATCACCGACTAGCCAANAAGAAGCGCATAAACCGCATGGATTTANTGGGAGAACCGGTGTTGACCATAAGTGAACATCACCTGTTCCACCGCCAGATTACAGAACTATGTGAAAGGGTAGGCGCCGTAGTCCGTCGTGACTACGAAGGCACTAGTCTGGATACGCTCAGGCAGATGGTGGTGATGGGCATGGGCATTGCTTTTCTGCCAGCTCTCTATGCTAAATCAGAGATCCGCGATGAAAAAGAATTGCGCCTTGCCGATGTGGAAGGNATCAACGTAGTGCGCAAACACGCATTGGTCTGGCGTAATACTTCGCCAGTGAGAAATTTCTACAAGCAACTGTCGGGGGAAATTCGGGTTATCATCGAAACCACCCTTGAATCCTCGATTCTCCCAGCGAGCCATCATCGCATTGGCAAACGCGGAGCCCCATCAAAGAGATAGCAAGACAGCATGGCGAGGAGTTTTCGATCAAAAAGTTTCTATTGAAGAGAATTGAACTGTTATAGACTAGCCTCAGCGAATTGCATAAACAACACAACCGCGTCAAAAGTCATTGCCTCTTTGCCATGCCCTCCAGGCTAATTATCAATTACTTTTGCNCAAGGATCGTTACCAGATCGTGCCCTACACCAATNCCCGACACAAGGCCCCAATGCACCACGCCTTGCTGGCGGCTCTTTTAAGCTCTCTGCTGGCGGCCTGCGACATCCCCTATGTTGCCGAAGGCAGTTGGGACGTTTTATACGAGTTGCCCGCGCGCGAGGTCAACGCGACATGGCATATCGATGAAGAAACCGGCCTGCGNGTGGAGGGTATGCTCGTAATGACCATAGATGAGCTTGAACTGGCGGGCAGCCGCATTTCATGGTCAGCAGTTGCGCCAAGCCCACTGGCCCCTGCAGGAGAGCCACAGCGCATTAACTTCAACGGTACCGTTAACGGTGATCACTTTGCAGGCACCCTGTATACTCGCTCTGGCAACCTGACAGTTACTGGCAGTCGGCACTAAGCGAACTTTGGCTATGAAGGACTTCAGCACCCTCCGCTACCATAGCGCCAACGGAATCTGCCGGATTATCCTGAATCGCCCCCCGCTTAACCTAATTGACGAAACCTTGACCCGCGAGTACCACGATGCACTTCATCGGGCCAACGCCGATGCATCCTGTCGAGCTATTGTATTATCGGGGAGCGGTAAGGGTCTGTCTGGCGGTCTAGACATCAAGTTCGTCGAAAGATTTGACCAAGCCGAGATGGAGCANTTCCTGAGGCTATTTTACGTTGANACGATCGCAATTTGCCGCAAGCTTAGTAAGCCACTCATCACCATGGTGCAGGGCTATGCCAGGGAAGGAGCCTGTACCCTGGCATTCAGCGGGGACATGATTATCGCCGCTGACGATGCCGACTTCGGCTATCCAGCCGTACCCAANCTGGCTGGCCCTCCAGGCATGCATGTTTGGTTCCTGCAAAAACTGATCGGAAGAATGAAAGCCGCTGAGCTTATTTACACCGGTGAGCCTATTCCCGCTGTCGAGGCTGCTGCGATGGGTTTGATTACAAAAGTTGTACCGTACGACTCTTTAGAGGAAGAAACCCTCAAACTCGCAGGAAAAATCGCATCTATGTCACCGCTNGCAATACAGCGCACGCGCCNACTAATGTTCGACATGGAGGACATGAATTTCACTGAGGTGCCAGATATCTCTCTTAAAGCGCTGTCAGAGGCATTTAGCAGCGAAGACAGCAAAGAGGCTCGTCTGGCATTTCGCGAGAAGCGTCAGCCAAAATGGCGAAATAAGTAGCGACGCCATAAATGATCATTTTGTGCTCAGGCTCAGGGCAGCCTGAACACATAAAGAATATTTCCGCCGCGTCGCTGCCGAATCTCCGGCGTCATGACCCGGTAATTCACACCACCACCCGCTGCAATCGCCAGATACTGGACTCCATCCAGCTCATAGGTCATGGGAAAACCNCCCGCCGAGGAATTCAGTATCTGCTCCCACAGGANATCNCCGGTTTCTGCATCAAAGGCGCGAAAACGGCGCGCGTCGTCCGAGACAAACGCCAAACCACCGCCAGTTGTTAGGACTGAACCGGCAACGCCAGCACGCTGACGATAGGTCCAAAGCTCTTCGCCAGTTGCCACGTTTATCGCGGAAAACATACCAACCTGGTTATCAAAATCTTCAGGCGGCAACTTCCTTTGTGTTGCCGAGCTGTGATAACCGCCCAGCACCGGATTTACCGGGTTCAGATAGTAATCCATGCACACGTTATTACTTGGCACATACAAGGCGTTAGTGTCGGGACTATAACCCACCGAGTTCCAATTGATGCCTCCGGTGGTAGATGGGCAGACAAATCGCCGCTGGCGAATCTCAGTGATATCCAAGTCCTCATTGGTGATGCCTTTCTGGTTTTCGATGTCGACGCCAACGATGACGTTTTGGTAGCTGGTTTCCTTGGCCCAAAGGAACTCTCCGGTCGCGGCGTCCAGCGTCCAGACTATGCCGGTCTTACCTGGCACCCCAGTGATCAGCTTGCGACTCTCTGAAGACGTGATATTAGGATTGATCCAGGAAACCGAGTCGGCATCAGGTATAACTTCAGACTCGACGATGATACGTTCGAAAGGGTGGTCCAAATCCCAGTTTCCGCCAGGAATATATTGAAAGTACCACTCGATCTCGCCGGTATCCGCATCAAGGGCTATGGTAGAGTTNGTGTAGAGGACATCNCCACCACGGGTATCACGCTGGATTTCACCCCAGGGAATCGGTACCGCGACGCCAACGAAAATCATGTCAAGCTCTGGATCATAGCTGGAAGGCATCCAGGCAGAACCACCGCGTCGCTCCTCGTTGGGCACATCACCCCAGGTCTCGCCGCCGGGTTCACCAATCTTCGGCACNGTGTTCGTACGCCAGATCTCCTCGCCGGTCTCAGGATCATGGGCCGTTATCCAACAGCCCGTGTTGATGTAATAGCAGCCAGACATGCCCACCACGACCTTGCCGTCCAGAATCTGTGGACCGCCTGAATAGTGCTGACCTATTGTCCAATCTCCAATCTGGCGCTCCCAAGTCACCTCGCCGGTCAGCGCGTTGAGCGCAACCAGGTAAGCATCGCCCGTGGCAATATAGAGTTGGTTCCCGTACAGCGTAGCATTGCGATTTGCGCAGGAAAGGGAAGCGGCATGGTCAACTCGCTCTCGCCGATATTCCCAGATAGGCGTGCCGTCCCGGGCATCCACAGCCTCAATGAAATCNCAGGCCTGGGGTAAAAACATGATGCCGTCTCGAAGCAGCGGTGTAGTTTCCTGCATGCCCGGCTCCATGGTCCAGGCCCAGGCCAGGCGCAGATCGCTCACGTTGTCCCTATTGATCTGATCCAGCGGACTATAGCCCCAGTGGTTCTGGGTACGCCGCCACATCAACCACTCCTTGGGATCGGGGTTTTCTATTTCTGCATAGCTCACTGGAGAATACTGCTCAAGCAATTCCTGNGGGGATTGGGCCTGGATCGAACCCGGATTAGTGAGAGCCAGCAAGCCAGCCAGAGTAGACAGCCTAGAGAACATTNGGGACATGTNTTTCTCCTTATTGTTATAGACGTGAGCATAAAGATTCCGTCCGCCCAGGTCCATGCCCGGGCTCAAATCCTGAAGGCGCTGACCGTTTCGGCCCGCGCCACTGGATTTACGATCACCCTCTCTGATCACCTGCTCCGAGCGCTGACTGCCATGTATCCCCGCGCAGCATGGAACACTCGACCTGCGGCTGCGTTAATTTACTCTGTCTGCCGTGACCATCCGTTTGATAGCCGGCTACCTATTAGCTTTCGCCATTGGCGTTGCTTGTNGCCTAGCAAACATCCCACTGCCAGCGCCGACGGCGATGCTTGGCGCGNTTATTGTGCTCGCCATAATCCTTGGCTATCCGTCTGCAGACAGGCTGTATGCCCAGCAACAGAAACCTCCAAAGGATTAAATGCAGTAGCCCACTCAGACGAGAATTGACAATGTTTAACCAACTTCTGGGCATCGCTCTGGCCTTCCTGATAGGCATGGCCTGCCGCGCCACCCACATCCCGGCGCCCGCTCCACAAACGCTAACCGGCGCCTTACGGGTTGACGCAATGACCCTTAGTTACGTAATCACCAACTCATTGATATCTTGCGTAATCCCAAAGCCTGACTTCGTTTGCAGGACCAAATTGTGCGATCATGCCGCCTCACGTGCGTGAACAGATCATCAAGGAGGAAGACACTTTGTCAGACACAATTAAAGCTTACCCAAAGCCAAGAGTGCTTGCCGTAATCCTTGCGCTGTGTGGAATAGGATTGGGCCTGCAGGGATGGACGCTGCTCAGCGTCGGCGGCTCTCTCTATTACCTGCTAGCCGGCCTGATATTAATTGCAACCGCAGTGCTCCTGTTTCGAGGCGATCGCAGGGGAGCGTTGCTCTATGGCGGGTTTCTAGGATTCACTTATCTCTGGGCGCTGTATGAGTCGGGCCTGGACGCCTGGCAGCTAGCCCCTCGAGTCGGCATGTTTACTGCGCTTGGCCTCTGGTTTGTAATTCCACGTGTACGCCGNGGCCTGCTGCAGAGTGAACCNACCCCCTTGNTTCATCTGNCAGCGACTCGCGGCNTACTGGGTGCGGCTGCCGTCTTAGTCGTCGCGCTGTTTATGGCCAACTCCGCCTATGAAGTTAATCCTCCAAGTGCAGCTGGCACCGGCCAGATTTTTAACAGCTCGGGCGACTGGCAAGACTATGGCGCCACCAAACGCGGCACCCGCTTTGCTCCCTCCAGTCAGATCAACCCAGATAATGTGGGACAATTGGAACCTGCATGGCAGTTACGCACGCGTGTTCCGGGGGAATTCAAAGGCACACCAATCCAGGTCGACGATGGCCTTTATCTGTGCACCGGCCGCAATATCATTCTGGCTCTGGATCCAGACAGCGGTGAAGAGCGCTGGCGCTATGACCCGGAAATTCAGTCCGCTCGCATCGGTTTCTGGGATACCTGCCGCGGCGTTACCTACTATGCAACACCTGCTGAGCAACCGGCAAATGTCTGCCCTGAGCGCATCATCACCGCAACTACTGATGCCAGACTGGTTGCAGTAAACAAGAATACCGGCGTGCCTTGTGCCGATTTCGGCGACAACGGTGAGATTAGCCTGTTGCAAGGTATGGGTGACGTAAAACCTGGGTTCTACTTTGTCACCTCTCCCCCGACAATCGCCAACGATGTGCTGGTTTTAGGAGGCTGGGTGCTGGATAACCAAGAGACCGAAGAGCCTTCCGGTGTTGTCCGAGGCTTCAATCCGGTGAACGGCGAACTTATCTGGGCCTGGGACATGGGCCGCGAGGATCGCATCGGCTTGCCTGCTCCTGGCGAAAGCTATACCCGCGGAACGCCNAATGTCTGGAGCCTGACCAGCACCGACGAGGAGCTGGGATTGGTATATGTGCCCACTGGCAACGCGACGCCGGATTACTTCGGCGGTCACCGCAGTGAAGCCATGGAGAAATACGCCAGCTCAATCGTCGCACTTGATACTGCGACCGGGCGCGTGCGCTGGCATTTTCAAACGACACACCATGATATCTGGGATTACGACGTGCCCTCGCAGCCCACTCTGGTTGATATCCCTGTGGATGGCGAAACGCGCAAGGCGGTGATCGTGCCGACCAAGCGAGCACAGATCTTCCTGCTGGATAGAGAAACCGGCGAGCCTCTCGCGGAAGTGGCAGAACTGCCTACTCCCCAGACTGACATTCCGGAAGAGAACACAGTGCCTACCCAACCTTTCTCGTTAGGCATGCCCTCTTTCGATCACGACATGCTCACAGAAGCAGATATGTGGGGCATAACACCCTTTGACCATGCGTCTTGCCGTATCCAATTTAAGCGCATGCGTTATGAGGGGCCGCTGACTCCACCCACCACCGGCTATGGAACCCTTTACTATCCCGGCGTTGCCGGCGGCATGAACTGGGGCAGTGTGGCAGTAGATGAAGTTAACCACCTCATGGTGGTTAACTCTCTCCACAACCCCTCTGTGGTGAGGCTGATACCGCGCGCGGAAACCCAGCCCCGCTATAACTACGGTATCGGTGGCACCCAGGCCGGCACGCCCTATGCCGTTTATTCGTTCTTTTTCCTTTCGCCGCTGTTTGCTCCCTGCCTGAGACCGCCCTATGGGGAAATGGCAGTGGTGGATTTAGCCAGCAAGGAGATCCTGTGGCGGCGCCCTCTGGGAACCACTACCGACATGGGACCGCTGGGCATTCCCACCCGCTTGCCGCTCCCTATGGGCATGTTTTACTCAGCTGGATCCATCGTTACCGGAGGCGGACTCATCTTCAATGCAGGCGTGACTGACAGCAAAGTGCGCGCTATTGATGTCCTCAGCGGAGAGGAGCTCTGGGCCGATGAATTGCCTGCCGCCTCAACTGCGACACCTATGAGTTACTTGAGCCCAAACAGCGGCAAGCAGTATGTCATTGTCACTGTTCCAGATGGGGGCGGTATTCTGCAGCTGGAAACACAGGTCAATGAAAGAGAGGAAGAACCGGAGGTTGAGGGTGGCTATATATTCGCCTACGCCCTNCCGGATTGATGCTCAAGGAGTAACAGCGCTGACGCTTTAGCACAGACTGGGGAGTGAGCAATTACCGCCTTCTTCCCGCTGTATAGGGGGCTTGATGTTTTGGACAGTTAGCACGTAGTTAAGTTCGTCCAGATCACTGTCGTCAAACTGCCAGATGACCCTAATTTCTCCACCAAATACGCGGACCCCACGGGACGTGGCAGATCGCTGGATATCAGCAGGGATGTCGTTGGTCTCCTCATCAATATAATCAATGCTGGAAAAGCGGTCGACTTTAGCTGCTACAACAGTGAAACTATGGTGCGCGCTGACTGCAAGCACGGCTTCAGAGAATACCGCGCGTTTGTTTTACATATCATATGCCGGCGGCACCTCAGCAGCCAAAATGCCAATAATTCCGGTCACAATCATCAAGTCAATTCGCGCAAAGCCACTTTGGAAGTTGCGCTCACTCAAATTGGACCTCGTTCAGCTAAATGAATCAGGTTAGGGGTAATAGTCCCTTCACAAGACTATGATTCGTCAGACATATTTCCTGCGCATCATAAACCTTAATAATTGAATACTCACCAATTACCAACGACGCTCAGGATTCTGGCTTGTATTCTAAAAACCTGTCACCGCAAAAAATTTCTCGGCTTGGCCTTTGATGCTAGTGACATCATATTTATCAGTCGCAGCGCTCTNAACCGCTTATTTGAGCTTTGAGTAATCCGTCGCGCTCATCATGTAGACCTCAGCCGACAGAGGCACCGCGTATTTTTCACGCAAAGCATGCCAGGCCGGATCAGCCGCAAACGCTGCCCACACCTCCTGTCGGTGAGCTCTATCCCTGTAAGCCAACATCCAAACCAGCGTGTTAGCATCGTCTAACCGCTGCCAAACCGCNACCACTTCTGCTCCATGTTTTTCAAAGATTGCCACTTCCTCTTCGCGAAAACGCTGGTGTAGATTGTCAATGCCGCCTNCGCCGTTTACCGCAGGTTCAGCGGTATACATACGTAGCTCGAAACAGCGTGAATCAGCCGNGACATTACTCGAGAATGCGTCGGAAAGATCAGCAGCAGGCCCACAAGGGTCCGTATTCTGCTGACCTAGCACTGAACTGGCAAAGCCAAGGGTAAAAACAGCAGCAAGGAAAATTCTATTCATGGACAACTCCCTCTAAATTATTCGAATTGTGTGTTGGTGAGTGAATGCTTCCACTCTATCTGTCCCACCTAAGTCATGGACCGGCAGACGATCTGCTGTGCCGTCTGCAAATGAATCGATATCCTGTCGCAGAATCAAACTTTTGTCTATTAATCAGATACTGTATTTTTGCTTCAAGCAGTAACTTCAGCATCTAAAAAGGAAAGCGTAATGGCTTCGGTATTGAAATNGACGGCAGGCGTGTTGAGCACGGCCTGTCTGCTCGCAGCATGTAGCGATAATTCCCCTGCCAGTTCAGCCTCGCCTGTTGCCAGCAGCCATAGCCAGGAATGCATGCCAGCGGATCTGGTGATCCATAACACCAGCATCTATACCTCCAACGATGATCAGTGGTCGGCAGAAGCCGTGGCAGTGCGTGGCGATCGCATCATCTATGTTGGCGACAACGACGGGGCCGCCTCCTATATGTGTGGCGACGCGAGTGTCATGGACCTGAGTGGTAGGACGGTTTACGCAGGATTNACAGATTCCCACCAGCATCTTGAAGGGGTTGGCCGTCGCACTAAGACACTGAGCCTATTCGGTATTCCAACCCTGTCAGAAACAGTTGCTGCCATTGAGGACTGGGCTGCAGACATTCCCGACGGAGAATGGGTCCAAGGACGCGGCTGGATCGAACGAGAGTGGACCGATGAGCAGCGCTTCCTCAACAANTACGACGTCGACCCTTTTACCGAGAACAAGCCCCTGTTCATGCCTCGNGCTGACGGCGTTTCAGCNCTGGTCAATTCACGCGCCCTGGAACTGGCAGGCATTACCCGAGATACGCCCGACCCTGAGGGTGGTCGCTTCGAGCGGGATCTGGACGGCACGCCTAACGGGTACGTGCTTGCTAACGCCATGAACGTATTCCGGGAGCTGATTCCACCAGAGACCGACGCCTACCTGAAGGACAATCTGCTGCGCGGTCTGCGCGCCAACGCTGCTCTGGGCTGGACCCAGACCCATGATGCCGGCATGGCATTCCGTCATATCGACTTGATGAAGGCGATACATGCCGAGGGCAACATGGCCCATCGCGTCTATGCGGCCGCGCTGGTGCAGGAAGCTGGCACCATGATTNAACGCGGCAGAGAAACCACTGATGACTACATGTTCGATGTGCGGGGCATCAAGGTATTCATTGACGGCACTCTCGGATCTCGCGGCGCTGCCTTACTGTCGAACTACTCGGATGCAAATCACAACGGTTTCATGAATCGCACCACCAAGGAAGAGGTCATGCCGGTGCTCGAAGCGGCACTAAGGGGACACTTACAGATTTGGACCCACGTAATCGGAGACCGCGCCGTGCGCACCCTGCTGGACTGGTACGCCGAAGCACGCAATGACCTGCCCCAGAGTGAGTGGGCGAGCACTGACCTGCGCTGGCGCATGGAACACGCCCAGATCATTCCGCCCTCGGACCAGGCCCGCTTCGTTGACATGGGCGTCTTCCCCTCCATGCAGCCCAGCCACGGCATCGGAGACTTGAATTTCGCGCCTGACCGGCTCGGGCCTGACCGACTTGGCTATGCCTATCCCTGGCAGCAGCTGGTAGACCGGGGCCTCATGATCCTCGGGGGCTCGGATGCGCCAGTGGAAGTTGGCGACCCTCGCATAGAATTTTATGCGGCAGTCGCGCGTAAGCGATTGGATGGTTCTTCAGAGTCTGGCTGGCACCCGGAGCTCGCGGTTTCCCGCGAAACCGCCTTGAAGATGCTCACCATCTGGCCTGCCCACGGCGCGTTTCAGGAGGACCTGCGTGGCTCTATTGAGGTAGGNAAATTCGCCGACTTCACAATCTTTGATAGCGACCTGATGAAAATACCAGAGCCGGAAATCCTGACCGCTGCGAATGTCATGACCATCGTGGGCGGGCGCATGACTTATCACGCGAATTAACTCGTTCCAAAACAATATCATTTCAGTAGGTGAAGTGATGGGCCTCATGGAGTGAGCAGTGACTGCACCGGATTCAAGGCGCGTCGGGCTTCTTTTTCAATAGAGCCTGCACTTCCGTTCCCTTGGCCATCCCCGTTAACCAGTTGAAACTGCCCTGCTCCAGCATCTCTTTGCCGGCGCTGATAAGGGGATTTACTGCTGCCCAATTCAAGGCACCGCCAGTGCTGACCCGGGTTACGCCAAGATCTGCCAGTTGCGGGACAGTGGCGCCCACAACAAAGGGTGCCAAAACATTCATGGGCTTGTCTGTAGCTGCAATAAAACGCTGGATTTGCTCAAGTGTTGTCAGGCCGGGAGAGTAAATGACATGGGCTCCCGTAGCTGAATAGGCCTGCAAGCGCTCAAGGGTATCGTCAGGATCGTCGAGCCCGCGAATCAGGTTTTCCGCGCGGGCAGTCAACAGCACCGGTATGCCAGACTGTTGAATCGCGTCCATCACAACGGCCAGGCGATCTGCCGCTTCATGCTTACTGTAAATAGTCAACCTATCGCGACTGAAATCCTCGATAGACAAACCGGCAATGCCCGTCTCAATCAGGCGAAGAACATTGTCCCGCAGTTTAGCGTTCTCATCGGTGAACCCGTTTTCGAAATCAACGTTGAGCGGAATGTCTGTGGCAGAAGCCAGATCACTGCAATGGGAGAGTTTTTCTTCAAGTGTTACTGCGCCGTCTGCTCGCCCAAGAGTATAGGCGAAGCCAGAGCTGGTGGTTGCCAACGCCTCGAAGCCAAGACCCTGCAGCAACCTAGCCGATCCCACATCCCAGGGATTCGGGATCAGCCAGGCACTGTGCTGCTGATGTAGTTCTGCAAAGCGACTGCACTTTTCAAGTTGTGCGGTCACCTGCAATTACTTCTCGAACAGAATGACAAATTTGTCAGTACGACCCTGAATGGAAGGATCAAACACACCATTGCTCAACGGATCTTCGGGGTTCCGGTGAATACTCGAAGTTCTGACAACGCTCAGACCAGCCGCCTCGGCGTAATCAGTGATGAGGCCTCCGTGAATTCGGTGTAAGGTGCCGCCCACTTCGGGCCCGGCGTCAGCTGCAGCCTCATGATCGATAGCAAGTAAACGGCCACCTGGCTTTAATGCCCTGGCGATCTCACGGAACGTCGCCTCGGGATTGCCTAAAGACACATCTCCAGGAAAAAACCAAAGTTCGTGGGGACCAAGAATCCAGGTGACGAGATCAATGGTGCCGTTTGCTGCGTCCAGCTCATCGAAGTTAACCGTGCTAAGAGTCACATTCGAGAGTCGGGCAGCGCGATCGTTGTCCGCATCTCCGGTAAAACTCTCGAATGCTGGAGGGTTCTGCATTATTACACTGCCATTAGGACCGACAGCGCGACTGAGAATCTCGGTATACCAACCGCCCCCGGCTTCCATTTCGAGAACATCCATCCCCGCCTTTATGCCTGCGAAACTTAATACCTCCAGCGGCATGCGGCGAGCATCATCATCTGCCTCTTCACTCGGCCTATCAGGGTGATTGAGTGCGCTTGCCACCAGATCCGCTGAAGACTGCGCNGAAGCGGCGTTGANTGTGAANANGANCAGCGCCGACGCCAGNCCTGACACTGCCATTCTTGTGAGTTCTTGCATGAGCTACTCCNTTATNANTGAGCTANAGNAANTGTAGANTAANGAGNATGATTCCATCTTTGGCTTANGGAATAAACCTAATTTCGGCTNANNCCGGCCAAATGCGCCGACACAGGTGCGGCTGGCGNTCCACCAGCGGNATGACCCTAGGCANATAGAGNTCCGTAAACGCCTTGGCCTCGCGGTGTTGGGCCAGGTGCTGTTGGGATTCCCAGGCCTCTATCAGCAGGAAGAGTTCAGGCTCAGTTTCAGAGTGGTACACCACGAAACTTTCGCAGCCTGGTTCTGCGGACGATAGCCGCGCCTGCTCTTCCAGCAGGCTTGCTACCTCTGCGACGTGTTGGGATTCCTTGACTCGCAAAATAACGTTGTTGAATACCATGTCAGCTCCCCGCATTGTNCTGAATTCGTCAGTATCCGGATATTGCCCTAAAAAAGGTAGGGTTAAGAGAGCTGCAGCTTGAAACACCTACGACTTCGACGTGTATACTCGCGGCATTAGTCATATGACCTGATATATGNGCAACTGCCGGGTTTATGACCAACTGANAAAGAGCCAACTTAATGAGGCANTCAAATGGCATCCGGAGAAGTAGACGTATCTGAACGCGTCAAAGTCGTTCGCCTGAGTGGGCGTGGGGTATATGACCGCGAGGAAATTTATCCGCTGTTGGACAAGAGCTTTCTTTGCCACGTAGGTTACACCATCAACGGTGAGGCGCGGGTGTTACCCACGGCCTATATTCGCATCGGCGATGCAATCTATTTGCACGGCCACCTACAGAACCAGATGATGCACGCCCTGCTCGACGGACAAACTGCCTGTATCAGCGTAACGCTTATGGATGGCTTAGTGCTAGCGCGAACCGGATTCAATCATTCCATAAATTATCGGTCGGTAACCGTGTTCGGGAAGGCCAAACGCGCGGAGGACTGTAAAGCTGAGATTCTGGATAAATTTATCGATCACATTATTCCTGGTCGCGCAGCGATGATACGTTCCGCTACGCCCCAGGAGCTCAACGCCACCCTGCTAATCAGAGTTCCGATTGAAGAAGCGGTTGCCAAGGTCCGAACTGGGGAGCCTCATGACAAAGAAAGCGACTATGATTTAGGCATTTGGGCAGGTGTAATTAATCTGCGTACCCACCCGGAATCAGTGGAAGTTTGCCCGCGACTGCAACCAGATATGGCGAAGCCTGAACACATAGAACAATACATGGCGCAGCAAAGCCTGTTCGACTAGCGACGATGCCACTGGCTGCCGCCATCTACCACCAATTCGGCACCAGAAATATATTTCCCCGTATCCGCACACAGGAAGATAACGGCATTAGCAATGTCGTCTCCTTCACCAAAAGTGCCTAATGCAATTCTTTCAAGCGACCGCTCCGCCAGGCCTTGCTGGATGATCAGTCGATCCACGCCTTCCGTGCCCTTTATCGGCCCAGGAGATATCCAGTTGGCCCTGACACCGTATTTTCCCCATTCACTGGAAAGACTCTGCATGAGATTTTGAATCCCTGCTTTCGCTGCACCGGCGTGGACAGCTCCAGGCCAGCCAAAGTTGGCCCCTGTAGTGCTGATAGACACGATGCGGCCTCCGGCTTTAGCCTGCTTGAGGAATGGCAGTGCTGCCTGACAGCAATGAAAAGTGCCATTGAGGTCAATATCGATCACAGTCTTCCAACCGTTGGCAGACAGTTGCTCCGTGGGACAGATAAAGTTTCCGGCCGCGTTACAAATCAAATAGTCCATTCCTCCCTGCTGCTCAGCCAAGCTGGCAATGGCCCGCGAAATCAACTCAGGGTCGCGAACATCTCCGACACGATAATTAACTTCGATGCCGTCATCCGCCTTGAAGGCGACGACAGCACGCTGCAAATTTTCTTCTTTGCGACTGACGATACCTACCTGCGCGCCCAGCGAACCCAACTTCCTTACAATAAATGCGCCGATGCCGGTTGCGCCACCAGTCACAATCGCTGACTTACCCGCCAGAATGTCTGCGGCAAAACTCATGGTTAGCTCCTTTTCTTAACCTTGGCCTTATTATTAGCCATCAGGGCCGTACCCTGACGTACTTTTCAAAGCGCTGACGGCCGACCTGTCCCGCAAACACATTGCCATCCCGATCCGCTGCAAGGAATTCAATGCCACTGCCGCTTTGCACCTCATAGTCCGGTATGAATTCGGTAACATAGCCGCTGCGGGCATCGCCAATGCGAATCCCGCGCTCCCAGCCCCGATTCCACTGCTCACCGGACATACCGTCTGCCGCATAAAGCGTATCACTGGCGTCAATCCAGAGACCACTGGGTCGACCAAACTGGGTCCAGATATCCAACAACTCGCCGGCCTGGTCAAAAATCTGGATACGGTTGTTGCCGCGATCAGCCACAAACAGCCTGCCCTGGGAATCCATTTTTAGATCGTGGGGATCATTGAAGCGGCCGCTCTCGCGACTGGTGTCCTCTGCGCCCCCGCCCAGCTGCAGCAGCAATTTGCCGTTAGCGGAAAACTTCATCACTCGGTTGTTGCCGCCGCGATGCCCATCAGCCACCCAGATCTCTCCACCAGGAGCCACCAGCACCGCCGCCGGACCGTTGAAATGCTTGGCATCATCCCCCGCCACGCCCGCCTCGCCTAGACGCATTAACACTTCACCGTCCTGACTCAACTTGATAACCTGGTGCCCCATGCCCCGCT